>JAGVNJ010000026.1 GCA_020053305.1 Candidatus Edwardsiibacteriota bacterium
GAACTTCTGTACTGTGTTTGCGTGCATCTATTTGTTTCATGCACCAATTATATCACAAACCAGATCATTTTGATATATTTATTTGCCGGGTTAATAATGATACGCAGGCCGTAATTAACCTCCGCCACGTAGGCGTAATTGCCGGTTACTGCCACACCCGAAGCACTCCCCGGCGTGTCGCAATAGCTCAACTCGGCGGGGTTGGCAGGATTGCTAATGTTGATTATCCGCAATCCGTAACCATAATCCGCCACATAAGCGTAGCTGCCCAAAACCGCCACACCCAAAGCAAAACCCGGCGTGTCGTAGAATCCCGCCTCGGTGGGTTTGGTCGGATCACTGATGTCCACTATCCTCAGACCAGAATCTTCATCTGCCAGATATGCATAATTGCCGGAAACTGTCACGCCCTTTGCATAGCCCGGCGTGTTATAAAATCCCACCTCGGTGGGTTTGGCCGGATTACTGATGTCCACTATCCTCAGGCCGGAATCCCCAGCCGCTACATAGGCATAATTGCCGGATACCGCCATGCCCTTGGCATAGCCTGGCGTGTCGTAATAACCCGACTCGGTGGGATTAGCCGGGTCGCTAATGTTGATAATCCGAAGACCAGCACAACCATCAGCCACATAGGAATAATTGTCAGATACCGCCACTCCAAAAACATAGCCCGGCGTGGTTATCTCGCTAATCTTTACCGGTGCACACGGCGTTTCCACATTCAAGATCATCAGTCCGCCACCAGAGCCAATGACTGCATAGTCAGTGCCACCGATATTGACATAGGCAACTGCTTCGCATGGACCGTAGGGCCAAAGACCAATAGTCCGCACATTCAAACTGTCCTGGGCGGCCGCCAGGCCGCACAAACCCAGCAAGAGAACCGACACAACCAGCATTCTTTTGAACATGGCTGCCTTTCAGATCATCATTTCTTGGTTTTCTTTTTTTTAATGGCCGGTTTTTCTGTCACCTTTACTGTATCCACTTTGGTCGTATCCGGCCTGACCGCCGCATGCCCCGAATTCCCCGCCTGGCCCATGCCCAGCAAAGATTGGACCTTGAGCCTGATGCTGTCCCCGTAGGCCGGGATGAACCCGGTGTGGTATTCCCTTAAAATGCCATCCTGGTCTATCATCACCAGGGTGGGCAGCTCCTTGATCTTGTATTTCTTTGAGACCACTTCGTACTGGTCCATCAGCACCGGCAGGGTGGTTACGTTGTTAAAGACGTAATTCTCCACAGTGTCCCGGGGCTGGCCTATATTGACCAGATAGAATTTCACCGGAAGCCCGGCCATCTCCGAGGCTAATTGCTGGAGCACCGGGATCTCGATCTTACAGTTCTTGCACCAGGAGGTGAAAAAACTCAGCACCACCACCTCCCGCTCCTGGCGGTGGCGCGGACCCCGGACCTGCCCGCAGTAGTCCCTTAAGTAAAAATCTTTTCCATCCAGGGTCTTCAGGACCACGATCGGCGCCGGCTGGCCGCACAGGCCGGGATCAACCGTCTCGGCCGGCAGGATTGATGTCAGGATACCTGTCAATATAAGACAGCAGGCTGCAAAGCGCATCATTTGAAATTGTCCTCCTCGTATTTTGCGATCTTGTCCAGGCGCCTCTGGTGGCGGCCTCCCTCGAACTCGGTCTCCAGCCATACCTTGACGATCTTGGGGACTATCTGGAGATCCACGAAATCGGCCGGCAATACCAATACATTGGCGTTGTTATGCTGGCGCGACAGGCGGGCCATATCGGGCGTAAGCGCCAGCGCCGCCCTGACCCCTTTGACCTTGTTGGCCGCCATGGCCATTCCGTTTCCGGTGCTGCAAATCAGGATGCCCTTGTCGGCCTGGCCTCCGGCCACCGCCCGGGCCACCGGGAAGGCGTGATCGGGAAAATCGCAGGATTCCCGGCTTTTGGTGCCCAGGTCGCTGAATTCTATATTATCGGGGGAAAAGGCGCTCTTGATCTGCTCCTTTAAAAAGTAGCCCCGATGGTCCGATCCGATGGCGACTTTCATATAACAACCTTTACTTGATTAAGAATAAATTATTGTCTCCGCATTGTCAAGGGTATGTTTAAAGATGCCCGTCAGAGTTGTCCCGCGGCGTTTGAGAAGCTCTCCTCTGATTGTCTGGCGATGTTTGAGCTGCTGGACAAGCATGCCAAACAACGTTTGAACTGTTTGAACCCGTTTCAAACGATTCAAACATCACCCTGCTTTTATCATTGCTTCTCCAACACCCCAGAGCATTGCACCCCGCGGATTATTTTGCCATCAGGGCCGAAAGCACTATCGACATGAACTTGGTGTCGTCGGAGTCGGTGCGGGAGGTCAGCACCACCGGGGCGCTGGTTCCTATCACCATGGCCGCCAGTTCGGCCTTGGCCAGCTGGGCCAGGGTCTTGTAAAGGATGTTGGCGGCGTGAATGTCCGGGCAGACCAGGATATCGGCATAGCCGGCCACCGGAGATTTGATGCCCTTGCCGGCGGCGCATTCCGGGCTGACCGCCGCGTCCATGGACAGCGGCCCGTCCACTATGCAGCCCTTGATCTGACCGCGATCGGCCATCTTGGCCAGCTGGGCCGCCTCCAGGGTGCAGGGCATCTTGGGATTGACCTTCTCCACCGCCGCCAGCACCGCCACCTTGGGGGTTTCGATGCCCAGTTTTTGGGCCACCGCCACGGCGTGTTTTATCATGTCCACCTTCTGGCCGAAGTCCGGATAGGGTATCTGGGCGGCGTCGGTGACTATCAGCAGGCGGGGATAATTGGGGACTTCGAACACCGCCACGTGGGAGACCGTGGCGCAGTTGACCAGGCCGCTCTCCTTGTTCAGATAGGCCCGGGCATAGATCGCAGTGTCTATCAGCCCCTTCATCAGAACATCGGCCTCGCCCTTTTTCACCATCTCCACCGCCCGGGCCGCCGCTTTCTTGGGGTCGCTCTCGTCTACCAGGGTGAATATCTTGGGATCGATCTTGTGTTCCCGGGCCAGAGCTTCGGTCTTTTTCTTATCGCCGATCATGATGGCCTGGGCCGATTTCTCGCTGACCGCCCGGGCCAGGGCCCCGATGATGTCCGGATCCTGCCCGCAGGCCACCGCCACTTTTTTCAAGGGTCCGCCTTTTACCAGTTCCGCCATCTGCTTCAATGATGTCACTTGTGCCACTTAAAATTCTCCCGATTTGTGATTTTATATTTTTAGTTATTTTTAACTTAAGAAAACGGCGTTGCGGCCGCCCTGTTTGGCCCGGTACAGGGCCTTGTCGGCCCGGTCGATCAGGGAGGCCAGCGACTCGTCCCGGTTCAGCTCGGCCACTCCCAGGCTGATGGTGACGCTGAAGGGCCACAGCTTCTCCTGGTGGATCAGCCTCCATCTTTCGATTGATATCCGGAGCCTCTCGGCTATCTCCACCGCGATCTCGGCCTTGGTCTGGGGCAGCATGATCAGGAATTCCTCGCCCCCGTAACGGGCCGCCCGGTCGTACTCCCGGATCCCGGCCTGCAAATGCCGGGAGACCCCTTTTAAGACCTCGTCCCCCACCGGATGGCCGTACTGGTCGTTGATGTTTTTGAAATAATCCAGATCGCCGAAGATCAGCGACAGCGGCAATCCCAGCCGCCGGGATTTCTTTATTTCCAGGTCCAGCTCCATCTCAATCTTGCGGCGGTTCAACAGCTCGGTCAGGGGATCGATGGAAGCCAGTTTGGAAAGCAATTCCGAGGCCCGGGCCTCCTCCTCGTAGATGCTGGCATCCCGGAATATCTGGACCGCCCCCAGGCGCCGACCGATGGCATCGTTGATGGGCGAGGAGACCACGTCCACCGCCACCCGGCGGCCGTCCTTGTGTTTCAGGTAAACCCTGGTCTGAGCGGTGGACTGCCCGCTGTTGACCGCCCGGCTTAAGGGGCAAAGCGGGCCGCACATCCCCCGCCCCTCGGTGTCGATGTGGCATAACAGGTCGTCGGAGCAGCGGAAATTTATCGTTTCCGAAGGCTGATAGCCGGATATTCTCTCGGCCCCCTTGTTCCAATAGGTGATCCGCCGGTCGTTGTCTACAAAATAGACGCCGTCATAGGTCTGGTCCAGTATGGCCTTGTAGGTCTCGCAGGGCAGGCCGCCGGCATTATTTTCGGTCGGAGCGGCCATCAGCAGCTGACCACTCCCAGGGCGATGGAGTTCAGCTTCTGCTGTTTGGAATCGGAGCGGGACAGCATCACCACCGGTTTGCCGGCTCCGGCGATCAGGCCGGCGGCCTGGGCCCCGCCCAGGTAGATCAGGCCCTTGGCCAGCATATTTCCGGAGGCGATCTCCGGCGTCAGAAAGATGTCGGCATCCCCGGCCACTAAACTCTTGACCTTCTTGTGGGCGGCGGCCTCGGCCGACACCGCCAGGTCCAAAGCCAGCGGCCCGTCCACCAGGCAGCCCTTGATCTGCCCCCGTTCGTTCATCTTGGCCAGATGCGAGGCATCAATGGTCTCCGGCATGTCTGGGTTGACCGTCTCTATGGCGGTCAGCACCGCCACCTTGGGGTTCTCCACCCCCAGTTTGCGGGAGATCCCAACCGCATTGTTGATGATGTCCACCTTGGCCATCAGGTCGGGCTTGACGTTCATCCCGCCGTCGGTCAGCAGAAATAATTTGGGATAAAGTTTCATCTCCATCACCGCCACATGGGACAGCAGACGCCCGGTGCGCAGGCCGACCTCCTTGTCCAGCACCGCTTTCAGGAATATGGAGGTGGCCACCAGGCCCTTCATCAAAAAATCGGCCTCCCCTGACGACACAGCTTTGACTGCGGCCTTTGAGGCCTGGGCCATATCCTTGATGTCGTTTATCTCCCAGCCCCTGATGTCCACCTTGGCCTTTTTTGCGGCCTCTTCTATGGCGGCTTTGTCGCCGAACAGTATCGGGGTGGCTATCTTCTCGGCGGCCGCTTCGCTCAAAGCTTCCAGCACTACCTCGTCCTGGGCCACCGCCACTGCCACTTTCTTGGGCCCGCTGGCCTTGGCCTGTTTCATCAGGTCGGAAAATGATTTGATCATGTATACTCATGCTCCTGTATTTGTTCTTTCGTGTCATTCCAGCGAAAGCTGGAATCCAGGTTTATTTTCACGCTCACGTCATTATCATTCCTGCACTTCAGATATTTCAGTGTAAACTCCGGCAGGAATCCAGTTTTATGAATTATTTATAACCGGTTGATATTACTCTTGCTCTTCATAATAGTCTTTTATCAAAACGCCACTGGCCACATCACCCAAACCCTTGCCGGCTTATTATCTTGACCGTGAGCTGGAGAAAATGTAATGTTGTAGGCCGTCGTTAGGGCTTCATAGTCCAAACAAAAAGCTCCGCTGCTCTTAGCTACGACTACATCCATAATAGTGCCATCCAGATCAATTAAAAGCTGCAAATAAACCTTTCCCCCCAACCCTTTCTCTTTTGCCAAACGAGGACAGCATGGATTCTTTTTATCTTTCATATGTGGCGGAAGATTTATTTCAACGAACTCATCGCATCGTGGGATTCTCTGTAGTACTTCAGCAATGGAATCTGCGTTCACCGAATCATTTTTTGCCTTTAGTGCGATTTTACCCACTAATCGCTTTCCGCTTTCAATATTCATCTCGGTCAGAAGCGAATCATAGCCCTTGTGCTTAAGCTTTAATTTATAAATACCCGGAATGACTTTTACTGGCTGGAATGGGGTTTTACCAAAATGATAGTCATTAATATATACATCGGCAGAGTCTGGTATGGAATTTATTACTGCCGATCCGAACTCCTGCCCGAAAGCCGGAAAGATAAACAGACCCGTAAGCCAAATATAGATCAATATTTTATTTATCATTTTCCCTGCCTAAATTTATACAGATCCCTGTTTCACACCGGTGGCTCTTGGGTCTTTGTCATTCCTGCGAAGGCAGGAATCCAACCCCTACCGCAATTCAAAATATAAATCATTCCATTCAGGGTTTTGTTCTTCGATCAGTCTTATCTTCCAGTCCCGTTTCCAGGCTTTCAGCCTCTTTTCCCGCAATATAGCCAAACGAATATCATCATATATTTCGAAGTACACTAAAAGGCTTATATCATATCTTTTCGAAAATCCTTCCGCCAGTTTATTTTTATGTTCATATATTCGGCGTTTCAGGTCACTTGTTACGCCGATATACAACGTACCGTTTTTCTTGCTGGCAATGATATAAACATAACTCTGTTTCATTATTATGGATTCCTGCCTTCGCAGGAATGACCCGTTTGTTTTTATCATTTGTGCATGGGGCAGTACCCAGTTCTCTTCTGGATGCCTGCTTTCGCAGGCATGACACGTATATTTTATATCATTGATACAGGGATCAGCATCCAGTTCTCTTCTAGATTCCTGCCTTCGCAGGAATGACACGTTTTTTTATATCATCCATACATGGGTTAGTATTCAGTTCTCTTCTAGATTCCTGCCTTCGCAGGCATGACAAGTGGCAGGAATTGCGCAGTGGTCAGGCGTATTCCCGGGCCTGCTCCTCGCCCTTCAGTATCCTCATACCGGCCTCGGCCAGGGCCGTCATCTCGTCCTCGCCGGGATACACCAGCACCTTCGCGATCCAGCCAACCCGGTCCTTGATCCACTCGATGAATTCCGGGAAGTAGGCAAAACTGCCGGTCAGAACGATGGCGTCCACTTTCCCGTTGACCACCGTGGCCATCTCGCCGATGCACTTGGAGACCTGGTAGGCCATGGCCTGGATGATCAGGGTGGTCTTGGCATCGCCTTCCTTGACCCTTTTCTCCATTTCCCTGCCGTCGTTGGTCCCCAGATGTGAAACGCAGCCGCCCTGGCCGGCCAGTTTCTTCATCATCTCGGCCTGGCTGTATTTGCCGGAGAAGCACATCTTCACCAGGTCGCCGGTGGGCAGGCCGCCGGAGCGCTCCGGGGCGAACGGCCCGTCGCCGTTCAGGGCGTTGTTGACGTCCACCACTTTCCCCTTTTCATGGATGCCCACCGAGATGCCCCCGCCCAGGTGCACCATGATCAGGTTCAGCTCCTCATATTTTTTCCCCATCTCCCGGGCCGCCCGGCGGGCCACCGCCTTCTGGTTGAGGGCGTGGAAAATGCTGACCCGGGGCAGCTCCGGCAGGCCGGAATAACGGGCCAGGGGATTTAGTTCGTCCACCACCACCGGGTCGACAATGTAGGCCTTGACCCCAGCATCGCGGGCGATGTCGTCGGCGATCAGGCAGCCCAGGTTGGAGGCATGGTCGCCTCCGGTGCCGGCCAGCACGTGATCCTTCATGGCCTGGCTGACGGCATAGGTGCCCGAGGGGATGGGCTTGAAAAGCCCGCCCCGCCCGATGACAGCGTTGAGTTCTTTGACATTAATGCCAGCCTTATTCAGCACATCCTCGATGGCCTTCTTGCGGAAATCGTACTGGTCGGTGATGCGCTTGAAGGGGGCCAGCTCCTCGGCCGAATGGCTCAAGGTCTGCTTGAATGTCGGCTTATCGTCCTCAAAGACCGCTATCTTGGTCGAGGTCGATCCGGGGTTGATGGCCAGGACTTTGAAGGGCACGAGCGGTTCCTCCGGTTAATTTATTTTATATTTTCCCTGTACAGCTTTATTTTCTATTTCAGTACGAAAAGATTCTATTAGGGCGAGCACATTCGTATGTAGATCTTCATATTCCTGAAAAGACAAACGATAATTTTGTCCATGTGCAATATTGTTCCTATTGTGTACTAATACTGAATCTATAATGTCTTCTTTGTCCTTAAAAAATGTATAGTCCAACCCAAGATAAGATAATATATTTCTAAACACGTTAGAATTTAAATTATCATCAATTGACAAAACCTTCCCATACCGTACATTAAAATGATCGTTTGGTTTATCAATAAAATTGCACACCGCTTTGTAAAACTTTTCAGTATTGTTTTCCTTAACTACTGGATATATTATTTTTTTGAGATGTAGCACGCGTAATGGTGTAATTATATTATTTATTTTCAATCCTTTATTACAGATCAATTCCAAATATGTTTCCGTTGTTTTTTTTACAAACCCTTCCCAGTGTGCATACAATATTAGTATTCCACATCTAATTAAATAATAGCATTCGTCTTTTGCTTTTTTATCTTGAACTTGGAAATATATATATGATATTTCTTTTTTTCGCCATGTAATGTCCTCTGTTATTGCCTCAAGCAGATTATTTGCAGTTCTTATTTTACCCATTAAAAAGCTTTCTCCCTAATGGTATAAGTTTTGGCAACCTTGATGAAGCTCTCACACCAGAACCTGAATATCTAATAAAAAGTGCATTGTTCCATAAATGTTTAATTTTTATATCCACTTTTTTTTGTATACAATCAATATTGTAGCCTAAACCAGAGGTAATAACTTCATAAGAAGATAAGAGAAAGCCACCCATAAATTTATTTTTACCAGTATCGTAGCGCCGGAATGCATTTGAGCCTATTTCTTTTGCCAACAGATCAAATGCTTTTTTAAATATTTTACCCTCTTCAGTATAATCAAATGTTTTCTTTTCAATTTTTTCAGTCATAATATCAGTAATGAATTCATTTACATCACCAATATTTTTTATTTTTTCCTCACCCAATGTCCTAAATATTATAAAACGCAAGGCAAGTTCCATGTCGTATTGTTCAGATATTGCTTTGTCCGTCAATGCTATTGTATCTTTAAAGTTTTTATATTGAGTTAGTGCTCGTACCCAATTATAAAAATCCTTATCTATCATTACCATGATACAATTTCTTACTTCTTGGTCTGATAACTGTGACCCACCTGTATTTAATCTTTGAAATAATTCAAACTTTGCTTTTTTATCGCTACCACGCTGGATTATGTTTACATGCAATTTTGCACGTTTAAAATCCATTTTAATGGTATCTTCAACAGCATTTTTCTCGCCCCCTTTCCAGTAACAACCTTCTAACGATGGTAAGTATTTGGTTTTATTAAGGACAAAAGGTTTTATTAATTTTCCTTCTTCGTCTCTTAAAATACCAACAAATTGGAATATTGTCGATAATCTCTGCAAACCATCAACAACATCCCACGTGCCTTTGTCAGATTGTGAAACAAATATTGGTGGTATAGGTATGCCAATAAGAATTGATTCTATAAATTTTGTTTTTTGATAGTTTTCCCACCTATAAATCCTTTGAAATTCAGGATGGATATCAATTTCCTTATTCTTATACATATTCATCCATTCGCCAATTGACATCGCATAAGAATCAGTTTTTATAACTGTCCTAACCTTGTCAATTTCCTTCAATAAGCTCATGTTTACCTCGTTATTAAAGTATTAATTTACAACAATTCTTAGACTGAACCTCACCCCAGCAACCACTGCTCCGCCTCGCCCTGATCCTCGAACACCCTCAGCAAAAATCCCCGATTCAAACTGACCGTCTCCACAAACTTGTGGTCCTCCTTCCGGGGGTCGTCCTTGGTTATCAGGGTGGCTATCTTGGTGCGGCTGGAGAAATGTTTGTTGTGCGACTGGGCGAATTCGAACCTCTCCAAAGTGGTGGTGGTCATATTGATGTTCCGCATATCCACCAGTATCCTGGGCGACTCGTTGTCCTGTATTATTTTCAGTGCGGCCAGCCGGGCGTTCCACAGGTCATTCTTGTCCACATGATCGGAATGCTTGATAACCACCAGGTTCCTTTTCGGGTCGTGCTTTACATCGTGCGCCATGTCTGGTATTCCCCCTTGAAGTTAATAGTTTATGCCTACTGTTGCGATTATGAATCACGCGTTATTCTACCGCCCCTCAATCCCCTCCTTGATCAAGGAGGGGATGACAGAGCTTGCGCTGAGATAACAAATTTGATTTCTTTCGAAGCGGGTGGTCTAGTATTCCCTGGCCTTCTCCTCGCCCGTCAACACCCGCAAGGCCCCGGCCGCCAGCGCCGGCATTTCGTCCTCGCCGGGAAACACCAGGAACTTGGGGCTGATAAACGACACCCGCTCCTTTATCCAGTCGGTGAAGATCTTATTGAAAGCCACTCCTCCGGTGACTACGATGGCGTCCACCTTCCCTTTAAGCGCCACGGCGCAGGCCCCGATCTCCTTGGCTATCTGATAGGCCATGGCCCTAAAAACCTCCTCGGCCTGCTTGTCCCCGGCCAGCACCCGGTCCTTGACCTGGTTGGCCATATTGGTTCCCAGATAGGCCGACAGGCCCCCGCTGCGGGTCAGCTTCTTTTTTATCTCGTCGATGGTGTATTTGCCGGAGAAGCACATCTTGACCAAGGCCCCGGTGGGCACCCCGCCGGCCCGTTCCGGGGAGAAGGGCCCGCCCTCGTTGGCATTGTTGACGTCCACAAATTTACCGTGATCCACCGGCGAGATGGAGATGCCGCCGCCAAGATGGGCCACGATCAGGTTGACCTCGGGCAATTTTTTATTGAGTTCCTGGCAGGCCTGCAGAGCGGCCATCCGCATATTCAGAGCGTGCAGTAATGACTTCCGCTCGATCTCGGCCAGGCCGGAGATGCGGGCCAGCGGGGAGAACTCGTCCACCGACACGGCGTCCACGATGAAGGCCGGACAGCCGGCGGCATCAGCCAGCTCCTTGGCGATGAAGGCCCCCACGTTGGAGATGTGCTCGCCGCGTTTGGCCTCCTTCAGGTCGTCCAGCATGGCCTGGTTGATGCGATAGGTGCCTGAGGTGATGGGCTTTAACAGCCCGCCCCGGTCCACCACCGCCGACAGCGATTTGAGAGCAACTTTATTTCTGGTCAAAAAATCAAGGATCACGGCTTTGCGCATGGGGTATTGGTCCACGATACGGGGGTATTTTTCGATCTCAGTCTTGTCGTGTCCGATGGATTCCGCCATCAGTTGTTTTGAGCCCCGGTAGACCGCCACCTTGGTGGAGGTGGAGCCGGGATTGATGACCAGTGTCAGAAAATCTTTGGTGGCCTTATCTGACTTTGGGGTCTTTTTTGCCGCCGGAGATATTTTTATTGCCTTCTTAACCGCTGTCTTCTTTTTTATGTTTTTGGGAAGAGTCTTTCTAACCTGAACCTTAAGCACCTTTTTGACGGGTGGTTTCTTACCCTTGGCCGCTTTGGCTGGGGCCTTTTTCTTTTTGGCAATGACCTTTTTGCCTGCTTTTTTATTGACCGACTTTGCCTTGGCCATAGATGCTCTCCTTAACAGTGACCGTATTTTTTCAATTTTAAATGACTGACGTCGTCATTCCCATGCAAATGGGAATCCAGGCCCAGTAGGGCGATCTATACCAGCAGTTTTTTCAGTTCAGGAGTCTCCCACAATGATTTGAAATCCTCGTCCTGGGTGACGTTCTCCTTGTAGTCATCGTCGTTCTCGATGGCCTTGGCCAGGCTCTGCAAGGATCCGTTGACATCGTTCTTGAACAGCTGGATTCGGGCCAGTTCGTACCAGGCATCGGCATCATCGGAGTATATCACCAGGGATTTTTTAAGGACCACCATGGCCTCATCGTATTTCTGCATATGGCGCAAAGTGACGCCCTTGCTGTACCAGGCGTCGTTGAACTCGGCGTCCAGCTTGATGGCCTGGTCGAACATCTTGATGGCCTCATCATAGCGCTCCAGATCGCGCAGGGCCAGCCCCTTGTTGTACCAGGCCGCGATCATCTTGGGGTCCAGGCTGATGGCCTTGTCCAGGGCCGCCTCCGCCTCCTGGTCCTTGTCCAGCACCCCCAGCACGATGCCCTTGTTGCACCAAGCCTTGGCAAAATCTGGCCTTAAGGCAATGGCCTGGTCGTAGGCCTTGATGGCTTCGTCGAAGTTCTCCATCCGGCTCAGGATGCGAGCCTTGCTGAACCAGGCGTCGGCGTTGTCCGGCTCGGCCTGCAGGGCGCTCTCGAAGGCATTCAGGGCCTGGTCCAGATGGCCGTGCTTCTCCAGCTTGTTCCCTAGATCGATGTAATCTTCTGCCATAATAATCCCAGTTCTCAATTTGCGTTATGAACGATTTCCCTCTCCCGCCGAATCCGGCAAGGAGGACCATTGTTTATCCCCTCTCCAAATTATCAATCCACCATCATCTAATATCAATTCACTGATCACCGGGTCATTCCCACTCGATGGTGGCCGGGGGCTTGGTGGAGATGTCGTACACCACCCGGTTGATATCCTTGACCTCGTTGACGATCCGGTTGGAGACCCGGGCTAAAAGATCGTCCGGCAGCCTGGTCCATTCGGCGGTCATAAAATCGGTGGTGTTGACCGCCCTCAGTGCCAGCACGTTCTGGTAGGTCCGCTCGTCGCCCATCACCCCCACCGCCCGGACCGGAAGTAGCACCGCCAGGGCCTGGGAGATGCGGTCGTACCACCCGGCGTTCCTGATCTCCTCGATAAAGATGCGGTCGGCCGCCCTTAATATGTCGCAGCGCTCCTTGCTTACCTCTCCCAGCACCCGCACCGCCAGGCCGGGCCCCGGGAAGGGGTGGCGCATAACCATCTCCCGGGGCAGCCCCAGGGACAACCCCACCTGCCGGACCTCGTCCTTGAACAGCTCCCGCAGGGGCTCGATCAGCTTCAGGCTGCGCATGTTCTTGGGAAGCCCGCCCACATTGTGATGGCTCTTGATGGTGGCCGATGGCCCCTTGAAGGAGACCGATTCGATCACATCCGGGTAGATGGTGCCCTGGGCCAAAAATTCCACCTTGCCGATCTTCCGGGCCGCCCCGGCGAAAACCTCTATGAATTCCTTACCGATTATCTTCCGCTTTTTTTCGGGATCCTGAACATTCTTCAGTTTACTATAGAATCTTTTGGAGGCGTCTACGGTCATCAACGGTATCCGGAATTGTTTTTTGAAGACCTTCTCCACCTCCTGGCGTTCGTTCATCCTCAACAGGCCGTTGTCCACGAAAATGCAGTGCAATTGATTTCCCACGGCCCGGGAGATCAGCACCGCCGCCACCGAGGAATCCACCCCGCCGGAAAGTCCCAGCACCACTTTGGCCTTGCCGGCCTGCTCCTGGATGCTTTGGACCGATTGCTCGATGATGGAGTCCATGGTCCAGTCGCCCTTGCAGCCGCAGACCTTGAATAAAAAGCCGGACAGCATCTTGTGGCCGTTCAGGGTGTGGGCCACTTCGGGATGGAACTGAAGCCCGTAGATCCGCCGTTTCTTGTCGGCCATGGCCGCTATCCGGCAGTTGTCGGTGGAGGCGATGGTCTCGAAGCCCGGCGGGGCTTTGAGCACGCTGTCCCCGTGGCTCATCCACACCTGGGTGGCGTCCGGCATTCCGGAGAAAAGCCAGCCGGCCGAATCATTGCGGGCCAGTTTTAAAATGGCGTGGCCGTATTCCCGCTCCCGGCTTCGCTGCACCTTACCCCCCAGCAGCAGGGCGGTCAGCTGCATGCCGTAGCAGATGCCCAGGATGGGTATTCCGGCCGAAAATATTTCGGCGTCGATGGTGGGGGCGTTCTTGTCGAACAGGCTGGACGGTCCGCCGGACAGGATCAGCCCGCTGGGGTTCCCCTCCAGGATTTTTCCGGTACCGGCATTACAGGGGATGATCTGGCAATAGACCTTCTGCTCCCTGACCTTGCGGGCGATCAGCTGGGTATACTGCGAGCCGAAATCGATGATGTTTATCCTGTCCAAAAGGCCCTCCGATAATTTACTGTTGCGGTTTCATTTTCTTTAATAGCCCCGCCAGGGCGGTCTGGGCAGCCTGGGCCAGTTCCGGGTCCCGGTCCTTGGCCACCTTCATCAGGAAGCCGGCCGAGCTCTTCAGCTCTATATGCCCCAGGGATATAAGGATCTGTTTTTTGACCTCCGGCGTCTCCCCGCGGCTCAGCAGGTCTCGTTTGGTATACAGCTCGGTCATGGCATCCACCGAGGCCTCGTCCCCCACCTTGGCCAGATGCTCGATGGCCAGCTTTTTGACCTCGGGCTCCTTGTCGGCCAGGGCCCGGATCAGCCAGGCCTCGGAATCCTTGCCGCTGATCTTGTAGATGGCCTTCAGCACCTCGATCCGCACCCGGAGGTCCTTGTCGTTGAGAGCCTCGCCCAGATGGGGAACGGATTCCTCGGTGCCCATCAGGGCCAGCAGCACCGCCATATTGCGGCGCACGAACCAGCGATCCTCTCCCAGGGCCTTGATGGCCAGGGATTCCACGCCCTGCCCGATCTTGTTGAGCACATACATGCACTTGAACCGCATGTTGCTGTCCTCGCTCTCCTTGACCGTATCCATAAGGTAGGGCAGGGCCTTCTCCTTGATGCCGGCCAGGGCGCTGGCGGCGGCCTCCAGTATGGGGTCCTTCAAAAGTCCCAGTATCAGGGAACGGATGGCCGCCTCGTCGCCGATCAGCGCCAGGATCTTAATCATATCCTTGGCCACCGGCTTTTCGGCCATCAGCAGCATGATGTCCGAGATGTCCTGGCTGATGCGGGAGACCAGCGACTGGTGTCGGGTGCTCTTGATCTGGTCGGCCATCAATTGAATCACCTCGATGGCCTGCTGATAGATCCTGCTTTCGCTCTCCTGGCGCAGCCGGCTGGTGGTGTTGTCTATCACCAGCTCCACCAGGTCGAAGCGCTCGATGGCCAGCAGGTCGTTCTCCAGCGTCATCATTTTTGCCAGAACACTTTCCCGGACGCCGGGATCGGCCCCGCCCAGCAGTTTCAAAAAACCCTCCAGGGCCGGTTTGCAGTTCTCATCGCGCCTAATTATCCAGCGCAGGGTTTTCACCTCGTCCTCCGAGGCCATCTCCGCCGCCGGGCGGGAGGAGATCTCAGCCAGATATCTCTCCAATACCGGCTGGGTGGAGGATATCTGCCCGAAGACGAAGGCGCAATCCTCGGCGCTCAGCCCGTACTGCTGCAGCTGGGCCTGGACCATGGGATACAGGGCCTGCTTGCGCGAATTGTCGGCCGGGATGGAGGCCACCATCCCCCGCAGTTTTTCGGCCAGCACCACCGGGTCGTTCTTGGTCTCCAGGGCCAGCACCTCGGTCTTGTCGGTGATCAGCTTGGCCAGCTCCTGGTCGGAATACTTGGTCAGCAGTTCCCGCACTACATCGGACCACTCCGGGTTGTCCAACTTCACCTGGGCCACCATCTGGCTGCTGCGCTGATCCAGGCCCCCTATGACATTGGCCATCATCGAGGCGTATTCTCCGCCGCCCTGGGTCTTGGCCATCATGGCCAGCCGGTCCAGGTCGCTGACCAGTTTCTCCTGGCCCTCCGGGGTGTCGGCCATGGCCAGGGCGCCCTTCAAAAGCATCTCGGTCACCGTGGAGGGGTCGCTTTTGAGCATGGCTATTATCTGCTCCGGCAGCAGGCTTTCCAGGGCGGCCCCGCCTCCTGAGCTGCCGCCGGACCCCGAGCCTCCCCCGTAGGAGATCCCGGTAGCGACTATATTGGAGATGCCCCGCAGGGCCAGCGCCGCCGCCAGCCCGCCCTTGGCTTTTACCTGATCCACATCCATGGCCATGGTCTCAAAAAATCCCTGCAGCTGATCGCGATCGATGCCCTGTTTAAAGGTCAGCTGGCCCACGCTGCGCTTTCCCAGCTCGGAGATGAAATTGGCGAACACCTCCTTGCGGGAATCGGGCACCGGATTATCGTTCAGCAGCAGGATGTTCCCGGCCAGGCTGAAGCTCAAAAAGCCGTCAGTACCCATGGCCTCCTTGATCAACTGGAGGCTGGCCTCGAACAGTTTCTGGGAGGTGGGATGGCTGGCCGGATACATCTTCAGGTTGCGCAGGGAGCCTGTCAGCTGGCCCACCAGCCTGGTCATCAGCATCGGAGATATGTTGGCCATGATTTTCTCTATCCCTTTTTAATAATGAACCCGGGGAATCCAGAAAATATTATAAATCTATTGTCCATCAGAAATTTTCCTGATTTCATGATTTCCTTATGACATATTCTAGTGCCTGAAATGCCGGTGGCCGGTGAGCAGCATGGTAATATTCAGCTCCTTGGCCTTCTGGATGACCTCCGCATCCTTGACCGAGCCGCCCGGCTGAATGATGGCCGCGATCCCTCCGGTTGCCGCCTCCTCGATGTTGTCGTAGAATGGGAAGAAACCATCGGAGGCCAGCACCGCCCCTATGGCCCGATCTCCGGCCTGCCTTAAGGCCAGCCGTACCGAGGTCAGCCGGTTCATCTGCCCGGCCCCGGCCCCAATCAGCTGCTGGTCCTTGGCCATGGCGATGGCATTGGATTTAAGATGTTTGACCACCCGATAGGCGAACACCAGATCCGCCATCAGATCTTCGGTGGGGGCCGGGCCGGAGACATGCTGTAGGATCTTCTCATCCAGCACCATCTCATCGGGCCGCTGGACAAGGTATCCTCCGGCCGCCGATCGTAATATCCGCCCCGGCCGGACCGCCTCCCTGTCCACTTTGACCAGACGGACATTCTGGCCCCAGCCCTTGCGGCCGGAAAAGATATCCTTGACCCCGGGGTCGAAGTCCGGGGCGGCGATCACCTCGTAGAAACTTCCCGGGGCCACTATCTGCATGGCGGTCTCGGTGTCCAGCGGCCGGTTGAAGCTGATGATCCCGCCGAACCGGGAGATGGGTTCGGGCGGCAGCTCGCCCTGGCTGGCCAGCACATAAGCCTTAACCAGGATTCCGGCGGTGGCGCAGCCGCAGGGGTTGGTGTGTTTGATGATGGCGCAGGACGGTTTTTTGAACTCCTGGATCAGCTCCCAGGCCGCCGACAGGTCCAGGATATTGTTATAAGATATCTCCTTGCCGTGTATCTGCTCGAAAGGAATTTTGGCTCCGGAGGGAATATAGAACCCGGCATTCTGGTGGGGGTTCTCGCCGTATCTGAGTCCTATGGCTTTGTCAAGGGAAATGTTGATGCCGACAGGCAATTCCTGGCCGCCCGCGATGCGTTCGGAGAAATAATTATTTATGGCCACGTCGTATCGGCCGGTCAGTTCGAAGGCCAAAACGGCCAGTTTCTTCTTGGTCTCCAGCGACACTTCTTTGTATTGCTTGATCTCGTCCAGCACCGGCTGGTATTGTTCCGGCGTGGTCAGCACCGCCACCGCTTGGTAGTTCTTGGCCGCCGCCCGGATCAGGGAGGGGCCTCCGATGTCGATGTTCTCGATGGCCTGCTCCTCGGTGACGCCTGGTTTGGCCACCGTCTGCTCGAAGGGGTAGAGGTTGACCGCCACCAGGTCGATGGGCGCGATGTCGTTCTGTTTGAGCTTCTCCATGTGGGCCGGAATATGGCGGCAGGCCAGGATCCCGGCATGGATCCGGGGATGCAGGGTCTTGACCCGGCCGTCCAGCATCTCGGGAAATCCGGTGACGTCGGAGACGTCGACCACATGAATCCCCTTCTCCCGCAGGTGCCCGGCGGTCCCGCCGCTGGAGACTATCTCGTATCCCAAAGAGACCAGCTCCCGGGCGAATTTTTCCAGCCCGGTTTTGTCGTAGACGCTTATCAGGGCGCGTTTTTTGTTCATTATGCAATTTTTATCCCGGTTTTAAGTATTTCTTTCACGAAAGGGTTTTCTCTTGAAAAATCGGCCCTTTTAAAAGGGTGCACTTCCAGCGAAGTATCGAATTTAAGTATCAACGGATTTAGTTTTTTTCGGTCGGCGAATCCAAAACCGGTAAAGTCAGGAGAAACTATGGCCAAATCTATATCACTGTATTTAACGGCCTTTCCATTGGCAGAAGAGCCGAACAGGTATGCAGCGTCTACCTTTATTATAGTTTTCGCCTCTTTGGTAAAATTATTCACCAAATCAATTATATCCGTTTTAACAGCCATTTATATAGCTCCTTTATCAATTCAAACTGTTTGTAAGCAAATTGCTTGGTGCATTTTTTATAAAATTTACGCTTATAATCCGGGTATCTGGCTTCGATATTAAAATCATTTATGTCCAATAATAAAAGTGGTTCCCCGCTATCAAGAATGGGTGGGCGTTAGGAGCCAACTGAAGTCCAGCTTACCGGCGATCAGGTAGATCATGGAGATAAAGTTCCGACTGTTCC
>JAGVNJ010000012.1 GCA_020053305.1 Candidatus Edwardsiibacteriota bacterium
TCTACAGAAACGGCCCCATCATGTACGGAGTTATTTTAAGCATCCCAAAGCGTCCTATGCTGCATAACTCTTCACATATTTATTTGCCGGAGTAATAATGATCTGTTGGATCACGTACAATTTATTCAATTCGGGGTCGCTTTTAAGACATTGTTCCAATATCTTCAGCATATCATGTCCTCCCTTCGTTGCCGTGGCTGAACTTGCCCTTACACTTCACTCTACTAAAGCATTATCAGAGAGCCTGCACTGAGATAACAGATTATTATTGCATACGAAGTGGGCAGGGGCGGGGTAAAAGAAAAAGCCACAGGTTTTATTGTTTTTCTGCGGCTTTTATGGTTTACCATCGTAAAATGGCAAAAGAAAAAGGCCACAGGTTTTGGTGAACCCATGGCCCGTAAAAGATGTTAGATCATACGGTATGGCCGATGGGCGCACCTATCCCACTATCAATCATGGGAACTGCAAAATTGCGATATTTAAGCGTATTGCGGATCATTTTTTGCTATCGCCCTCTCGGCACTTAAAAGGTTAACGGTTTTTGTTGACAACCGGATTGTATACTAAATAGTATATCTTGTCAAGAGAAATTTTACTGCTTGAAACATTTTTTCAACGGGGACAACAGTTTATTTTCCCCGATATCTGGCAGCACAATTTTTAATTCGGTGGTTATGTAAGGAATGACTTTGGCATTGGCTTGTATTAATTCTCCCCTGGCATCAAACGCCTGGGTTTCCCATTTATTGGACAGGTAGGCCGCAGCCGCCCTCTTATCTTTGCTGCTCTTCTTAGCCGTGACCGGTTTTGAGCCGTTGGGGGGGGTCATTTTATTCAAAGCGGATGTCATGGCGCCGCTGGTCATATCCCCCGATGCAACTGCCCTGCCCAGCAATCCATCGAATTCGTTGTGAAATTCTTTCCATTTTCCCGTCTTGGCCTTGGGCGCCAAGGTCAGCTTGTTCTGGATTTGCCGGAGATTGTTTTTATGGCCCTCATAGAATCCCACTGTTTTCTCCAGGCCCTTGAATGGTTGGTTTTCAAAATCCACCATTCTGGTGATCTCCAGTTGGTAGGCGCTGACCAGTGGTTTTATGTATTCAATGTACTTGGCATCCCTGGTAAAGCACCCCAGGCTTGATAAGGCCAGCACTATCGCAAGCATGATTGGAGCAAAAATCTTTTTCATGGCGCAGTCCCCCATTTAATTTGATTTCCCGGATATATTTATTTAACCTTTATCTCGGCCCGGCGGTTTTTTGCCCAGCTTTGCTCATCGTGTCCGGCGGCCGCGGGCTTCTCCTCGCCGAAGCTTACGGTCTGCAGCCGGCTTTTGTCCAATCCCGAGTTAATCAGGTATCCCTTTACCGCCATGGCCCTTTTCTCGCCCAGGGCCAGATTATATTCGGTAGTGCCTCTTTCATCGCAATGCCCCTCAATTGCCAACGAAATTTTGGAATTATTTCGTAGTTTGGCACTGAGCCCGTTAAGTGTATTCTTGGCGTCGGAGCGGAGTTCGTGGGAATCAAAATCAAAATAGATTATCTGGGTTTCCAGCTTGGCTTCGGGTTTCTCCTCTTTGGTCTGGATAGGCGGCTGGACGGCTTCGGTCTGTTTGACCGCCGGCTCCTGTTTCAGGGTCTGCTTTTTGGCGCAGCCGAACAGGCCGATGCTGAGAACCGCCAGGGCGATGGTAAGGTGAACTTTGAGCATTTTATCCTCCTTGTTTGTTTTGTGTTTTATGAATTATATGATTTTCGGGGCATACAATGAAAGAAGCGAAACCTGATTATCAATATCAAGTTTCGCCCTTTTATTTTGTAAGGTTTACCTTACAGATCGTCCATTATTTTATTTTACTTTATTTTATGTTCTATGGCATACCGCACTATATCGGCATTGCTCAGCAGGCTCATTTTCTCCAAAATCCTTCCGCGGTAGGTGCTGACGGTTTTGGGGCTCAGCATCAGCTCGCCGGCAATCTCCTTTAATCTTTTCCCCGAAGCGATCATGAGCAGTATTTGATATTCGCGGTCTGTTAATGACTCGTGCGGAGCGCCTTCATGTTCGCCATGCAGTACATCCGCCAGCTGTTCCGCCAACGATGACGTTATATAACGCCGCCCTTGGGTTATGCGGGTTATCGCCAGGCCCAATTCGTCAGGCGCGCTTTTTTTGGTCAGATAGCCCATGGCGCCTGCCCTCATGGCCCGGACGGCATATTCCTCCTCGGGATGCATGCTGAGGATCAGCACCGGCAGTTTGGGATATTGGACGATGATCTGTTTTAAAACGTCCAGGCCTCCAGCCCCCGGCATGGAGATATCCAATATCACGATGTCGTATTTCTTTTTGGCGATCATTTCCATGGCCTCCGTGCCGTCGGAAGCCTCGTCTATCGCCCGGGATATCCCCTGCTCGGTTATTATCTGGCGAAGGCCCTTGCGGACGATGGGATGGTCATCAACCAAAATAATATTAATCATTGGGCTCCTTGGTGCCGAGTAGGATATAAACCGATAGGGTGGTGCCCCTGCCGGGCAGCCCGGCAATCTCCAGCCGGCCGCCCCAGGGCCGGATCCTCTCCCTTATTCCCACCAACCCCAAGGAGCCGGTTCCGGAAACCTGTTGTCCGCTTATTCCCCGGCCGTTATCGGCAACCGTGAACACCAGTTCATTTTGGCTGCGCCTCAAAGAAACTTCAACCAGGGTGGCCTTGGCATGCCGGGCGATGTTGGTCAGGGCCTCCTGCAGAATTCTAAACAATATTGTGGATAGCTCCGTTTCACAAACCAGATCCTGGGGCTCCGCAGCAAAGGTGTACTCCATTTTGGTCCTATGACAGAAATCCCGCAGATGCCATCTCAGGGATTCAACCAATCCCAGATCATCAAGCTGGGGTGGGCGCAGGGCCGATGAAATCCGCTTGATCACCTGCAACGACTGGTCCACCACCTGATCCATCTCCTTGATGCGTTTTCTCATGCTTTGGGACCGGGGGGGTGCCAGGGACCACATGGCCTTCAGATCGAACTGCATCACGGTCAGCAGCTGCCCCAACTGATCGTGGATCTCACGGGAGACATGGGCCCGTTCCTCCTCCCTGGCATTATCCAAATGCACCGCGAATTTTCTGAGTTCATTGGTGGTTTGCAGCAGTTTTTGCTCGGTCTTGCGCCTTTCCCGGATATCCGCCCTGATCAGGAAATAGCCGGTGGTCAGCAGTGCCAACGACAAGCCTATCAACATCTGAAGGGTGATGCGGGTCTGCCTCGAGGTGCGCAGGGACTTTTGTTCACTATTGACCAATTTTTGCTGCACGTCCTTCTTAATCTGTTCTATCTTTTCCACCAGATCATCCACCGTCGTCTTGTCGCTGTCAATCTCCAGGGCGGCGTTCATTTCGTCGGCCCTGCCCTGTCTTCCCATTTCTATGACGCTGGCGATGAAATCCACCTTGGCGTCGAACATCCGCTCAAGCTCGGAGATCTGGACCACTGCCGTGGTGTCATGGGACGACAATTCTTCCAGATGCTTTAGTTGGTCGTGTATCTTGGCCTTGTACGAATTGTACTGCTGCAGATGATTTTCTTTGCCGCTGATGATATAGGTCTTCATCCGGCTCTCGGCGGCCTCGATTATGGACAGGGTGGTTTCCAGTTCCTTCAATATCACTTGGCTTTGGATCACCTGCTGGCTGGTGCGCATGGAGACGGTGGTTCTACGGTAGGAAAGGACCCCCGCCAGAGCCAGCAACCCAAAAGCAAAAATAAACCCCAAAAGGATGATCTGTTCGAATTTCAATTTAAACATATTTTTCAGCTGGTGATTTCATTTCCTGGGCGGGGTTTCCACATGTATGGTTATTGATACCTCCGGCATCTCGCTCTGCAGGTCCTCCTCCAGATGATCGGTCAGGTTGTGGGCCTCCTCCACCGTTTTGTCGCCCTTGACCGTCAGGTGCAGCTCGGCAAAGACCTTGTTTCCGCTGCGGCGGGTCTTGATATCGTGAAAATCCACGAACAGGCCGTCATGTTTTTTCAGAATTTCTATTATTCTGGCCTCCTCCTCGGGGCAGGACTGATCCATCAAACCGGTGGATGATTTTTTTATCAGGTCTATCCCCATTTTTGCCAGCAGCGCTACCACTCCGATGGCCAAAGCCGAATCCAGAAACGCCCATCCGGTGAGCTTGGCCACCATCAGGCCCGCCACCACGACCACCGATGACAGCACATCGGAGAGCAGGTGCTTGGAATCGCCCTCCAGGGCAATGGAGCCGAATTTGCGGGCCGTCCTTATCAGCATGAACGCCAGCAGGCCGTTCAATGCCGTGGCCCCCAAGGAAACGACCAATGCAATATTGACGTTTAGCAATGCCACGGGATGGAATAGCCGGACTATGGCCTTTTCGGTTATAAACACTGCCGCCACGATGATCAGAAAACCCTCGACCAGGCTGGAGATGTTCTCCACCTTCTGGTGTCCGTAATTGTGCGATCTGTCGGCCGGAGAGTCCGCCAAATATACGGCGTAGAGCATGATGCCCGAAGCGATGATATTGACCACCGATTCCATGGCATCGGACAGCAGGGCCACCGAGCCTGACAGGAAGTAAGCCGCCAGCTTCATCCCGAAGATCACCAACCCCCCGGCCAGAGTGAACAGGGCCATGCCTTTTTTGGTAATGCACATAAAATTGTTTCCGTGGATTTTGATTATTTTCCGATATTTTTATGTTTTCTGGATTACTGGCTTACCAACGACTCCTCCGTCGTCAGCATTTTCATATTTCCAACCTAATAGCCAGAATAGAATACATTTAAGTGATATCTGTTGGTGGGAATAATGGTTTTAAAGTAATACGACATGGGGTGGCAGCTAAAGATTCTATGTTAATTGAATATTCTTTTATTTCATTAATATCTTTTTCGTTGTATACTCCATCCATTTGCTCCATCAATATTGTAAACACGCTACAAATATAATTATGATAACGTGCCACCCATACATATTTTGCACTTACACTAGGACTGCTTTTATATATTTCCAAGCCTTCTATTATTGCATCACGATGTTGTAACAACGGTCCATAGGACATTGTGCCTTCATAAAATGTGTCAAAAGCTTCTATTAAATAGTTAATAAATATTGATCCATCTGCATCTTCTAATAGCCTTGAATAATGTGACGAAGACATTACTTTATCATAAAAACCTAAATGAAGCTTCACAATTTCAATAACTCGCGTTGATAATATAATGCGTGGCGGCCCACCTTTCTTATTTAACTCAACAGCGTCTATCAAAGCTTCGCCAAAAACAATATCATCATCCATGAAGTGATTCCCGTAAGAAATGCCACCGCGCACAAAAAATCCTGCCGTTGCTAGGCTCATTTGAAATTCAGAAAAAATACCAAATACCCGCGCTAATTCTGGCTCACCAAAACCTCTGTAATCAACCGGATAACCGATTACAATATTATCGGTAAAAATCTTTAATGCAAAAGAATCTTGTCCGTTAAACTTATGATTATGTTTTTTAATTCTTTCATAAGCATTAGTTAAAGTATTCCTAAGTTTTTCTAAAAAATCATTCCCACAATCTTGGCCTTTTAATAATGAGTCTTTACATAACTGCGAATAGCCCAATATATCAATGTAGCATACGAACGACATTCGCATTTGTGGCTTATCTATTAGATGTGTATATGGGTTAGACATTACTTATTTCATCTGTTTTTGAGACAATTACTGGTTAGCTATTCCTCGGATTCCGCACCGGGCTTGCTCCGGCGGGATCTGCGGCGGTCGATATCCGACAGTATCTTCTTCCTTAACCGGATGGCCTTGGGGGTCACCTCCACCAGCTCGTCATCGGCGATGAACTCCAGCGCCTCCTCCAGGGTCATGATCTTGGGCGGGGTCAGCCGGATGGCCTCCTCCGAGGTGGAGGACCGCTGGTTGCCCAGCTTCTTGGCCCTGGTGACATTGACTACCAGATCGTTCTCCTTGGGCCTTTCCCCGATTATCATACCCTGGTAGGCCCGGTCGCCCGGGGCCAAGAACAGCATTCCCCGCTCTTGGATGGAATCCAGGGAGTAGGAGGTGGCGATGCCGGTCTCCATGGCCACCAGCACCCCGTTGACCTGGGCGCTGATCTCGCCCCGGTAGGGTTGGTAATCCAGAAAGTTGTGATGCATGATGCCGGTCCCCCGGGTGTCGGTCAGGAACTGACCCCGGAAGCCTATCAGACCCCGGGCCGGGATGTTGAACTCCAGCCGGGTGCGGCCCTTGCCATCGGCCTTCATGTTCTGCAGCTCGGCCTTGCGCTGGCCCAGTTTCTCCATCACCGCGCCCACATAGGCATCATCCACGTCTATCACCAGATACTCAAAAGGCTCGCAGGTCTTTCCTTCGATCTCCCGGAGGATGACCTCGGGCCGGGATACCTGAAGTTCGTACCCCTCCCGCCTAATGGTCTCGATCAGAATGGACAGGTGGAGCTCCCCCCGCCCGGAGACCTTGAATGAATCCGGCGACCCGGTATCCTCGATCTTCAGTCCGACGTTGGATTTCAGCTCCCGGGCCAGCCGGTCCCTTATCTGGCGGGAGGTCACGTAGGCCCCGTCCTGGCCGGAGAAGGGGCTGTTGTTCACCGAGAACAGCATGGAGATGGTAGGCTGGTCGATGTCCACATAGGGCAGGGCCCGGGGATCCCCCGAGTCGGCGATGGTCTCGCCGATGTTGATCTCCGGAAAGCCGGCCAGGGCCAGGATATCGCCGGCCGTCACGTCCTGCACCTCTATCCGCTTCAAGCCCTCGAAGCCGTAGATCCGGGTGACCTTCTCGATCTTGGTGGTCCCGTCCTTCATTACCCGGGCCGCTGGCTGTCCGGACCGCATTTTCCCGTTGAGGATCCGGCCGATGGCCAGCCGTCCCACGTAATCGTTGTAATCCATGCTGGTGACCAGCATCTGCAGGGGCTTTTCGGGGTCGCCCGGCGGGGACGGCACTTTATTTATGATCACGTCAAAAATGGGGATGATATTGCTCCCCGGTTTTTCCAATTCCATGGTGGCGGTGCCCGATTTCCCCGAAGCGTATACCACCGGGAAATCCAGCTGTTCGTCGGTGGCGTCCAGGGAGACGAACAGGTCGAATACCTGGTCCAGCGCCCAGTGGGGCCGGGCATCATGGCGGTCTATCTTGTTTATCACCACTATGGTCTTGAGGCCAAGCTTTAATGATTTCTGCAGCACGAACCGGGTCTGGGGCATGGGGCCGTCCACCGCATCCACCAGCAGCAGAACGCCGTCCACCATGGACAGCACCCGCTCCACCTCGGAGCCGAAATCGGCGTGGCCCGGGGTGTCCACGATGTTGATCTTATATTCTTGGTAATGGATGGAGGCGTTTTTGGAGAAGATGGTGATGCCGCGCTCTCGCTCCAGAGGGTTGGAGTCCATCACCAGTTCAGGCACCTCCTGGTTGTCCCGGAAGAGCCCGCTCTGCCGGAGCAGGGCGTCCACCAGGGTGGTCTTGCCGTGGTCTACGTGGGCGATGATGGCGATATTTCTAAGTTTTTTGTCGGTCATTTATTTTATCGATCCTTTTCCTAACCCGGACTAGCCGGAATCAAATTAGACAGGATTAACATGATTTCCCGGATCCAGTGTTTTTTAATTGCCTGTTATGTAAAATCTTGATCATCCTGTAAATCCTATCAGATAATATTATTTACAGTTTGTATAGAATATCACTTTTTGTGACTATTTGTTTTTTTTCGGTTCCTGCAGGATCTTGTATGTTAGATCATCCTTCTTTTCAATTTTAAATCCCTGTTTGGTCAGGGCCTGGTAGGCCGCCTGTCGGACATAATCATCGTCGTCATTCAGGGCTTTTTTAAGCGACTTGACCGCTTTCTTGTCGGTCCAGCCTTCCAGGCTCTGGGCGGCGGTGGCCCTAACTTCGAATTTGTCGTCCTTTAACGATCTTTGAAGGAACTTGAAGACCTTGTCATCGTGGATATGAGAGACCAGTTTTAAAAGATTGACCTTGACCAGCCGGGAATCGCTTTTCCAAAACTTCATCAGTGAATCCAGCCGGGCCTCCAGGCTGTCCGAAGGAAAATTCTTCAGATTCTTATAGGCCAGCGAGGTCAGATTTTCTTGGCCCAGATATCGCACAAAAGTATTTAGGGCCGGGTAAAACGGCTTGCTCGAAAGCTCAAGCAGGGCGTTCTCCTTCAGCTCATCGGGGGCGTTTTCCAGCAAAGAGGCCCATTCGGCCGCCCGCTTGGATTTTTTGGCTCGCTTGGCCGAGATGTATTTCTTGATGCTTCCCAGGTAGAATTCCCGGGTAGAATCTGATAGTACCATCATTCCCTGCTTATTGGCAAAGCATTCGTAATAGACAATCCTCGGCAGCCGGTACCTGGACAGGAATTTCCCGGAAAGGCTGTTGGGTTTTAAAAAAGCGATGACATTCTGGCCCTCGGTAAAATAACGGGGATCGGCCCGGAACTCCGGGGACTGGATCACGCTGATCTCCTTGATCCTGGGGCTGCCCTTGACCACCTCCATTATCTTCAGGTGATAAAGATAATCCCCGACGATCTCTTCCTGGTCCTTGGTTTTTTTGCTTTTGACAACCAGTTCTCTGATCTCGGCAACATTGGCATAGACGATCAGGGGAGAGGAATCTATCTTATCCCCCATGGTGTATACCCGGTCGAAGGCATTCGCCGGTTTTAGAGAAAGACAGACGACTGCTGCGAAAATTAATAATAGGATCCGCTTTTTCATATTTGATATTTGATATTTTATTTTTTAATTTATCATTACTCGTATCGTATGGCCTCCACCGGGTCCAGGCGCGATGCCTTCCAGGCCGGATAGATGGTGGCCAGAAAGCTGATCAACACCGCCGCCGCCGCCACCAAGGCGAAATCCCAGGGATTCATCTGCACCGGCAGTTTGTTGATGAAGTAGACGTCGGCCGGCAGATCTATGAACTGGTATTTGGCCAAAAGGATGCACAGCACATAGCCGATTATCAGTCCGATAAAAGTGCCCACCGTCCCCAGGGCCAGTCCTTCGTAGATAAAAATCTTCATGATGCTGCGGGAGGTGGCTCCCATGGATTTAAGAATGCCTATCTCCCGGGTCTTCTCGATGACCGTCATGATCAGGCTGGAGATGATGTTGAAGGCCGCCACCGTGATGATCAGCACCAGGATCAGGAACATCACCGCCTTCTCCAGCTTGAGGGCCGAGAACAGGCTCCAGTTAAGGTTCATCCAGTCGTTATAGCGGTACTGGGCCGGGCCCAGTTTTTTGACGATCTCCCGCCCCGCCTGCTGGGCCCGGTAGATGTCGCTGACCTTGACCTCGATGCCGGTCACCGCGCTGCCCATGTCCAGGAAATCCTGAGCTTCATTTAAACTGATGAAGGCCAGTGTGGAATTATATTCGTACATCCCGGCGTCGAACACCCCCGCCAGCCGGAACTGCCTGGCCCGGGGCACCAGCCCCAGGGGAGTGGGCCGGGCGGCCTGGGGCGAGGCCACGGTAACCGTGTCGCCCAGGTGGGCCACCAGCCGGTCGGCCAGGTCCACCCCCAGCACGATGGCCGGCAGGCTGTCGGGATAGGCCGTGAAATCGTAATCCCCGGTGATCATGTTGCGGGAGATGTCGGTGACCGTCTTCTCCACCTCGGGATCCACCCCCCTTAAGACCACCCCGTCCACCCGGCTGCCCACCGCGATCATGCTCTTGGTGTAGATGAAGGGCGAACTGCCGATCACCCCCGGCATGGAATCTATACGAGAGATAAGCTCCTTATATCCTTCGATGGCCTGGTTGTGGTATTTGAGGATTATCACATGGGCGTTGGTGCCCAGTATCCTATCCCTTAGATCGTTCTGAAAGCCGTTCATCACCGACAGCACTATCACCAAGGCCCCCACCCCCACGGTGATCCCGGCCAGGGAGATGAAGCTGACCACCGAGATGAACCCGGTCCTCCTTTTGGCCTTTAAATGCCTTAAGGCTATGAAAAATTCGTAGGACATTTATTTAATATTTTATAATTTGCATTTTGAAATTTAATGCTCTTTTATTGTTTTAATCTAACACATAGTCATTGCGAAATTGGCTGTTCTTTTTCACAAATGAAGCAATCTAAAAAATGGATCGCTTCGTTAGTACGACAGCATCGCCTTGCTCGCGATGACCAAAGAAAGTGACTACTCCGGCTTCATGGTGGGGAAGAACACGATCTCCCGCACCGACTGGGAATTGCTGACGATGGCAAAGAACCTATCCAGCCCCACCCCGAACCCGCCGCAGGGCGGCATCCCGTGCTCCAGGGCCTCCACGAAATCGCGGTCGTACATCTGAGCCTCGGCGTCGCCCTTCTCCCGCAGCCGGGCCTGTTCCTCGAACCTGTCCCGCTGATCCAGCGGATCGTTTAGCTCGGAGAAACCGTTGCCCACCTCGGCCCCGGCGAACAGCGCCTGAAAACGCTGAACATACCCATCACGCGTGGGGTGTTTCTTGGCCAGCGGCGAAACATCCAATGGATGATCTATCAAAAAGCAGGGCTGGACCAGTTCCGGCCGGACGAATTTTTTATACAATTGATCGATCAACCGCCCCCGTCCCAGCTTGGGATCGGGCTTGATGCCCATCTCCTTGAGCTTGGGTATCAGCGATTCGGCGGTGGGATACTGGTCCAGGTCCACCCCGGCCTTGTCTATCAGCAGTTGACGATAATCATAACGGGGCCAGGGCCCTTTGAAATTGAGTGTCTTGTTCTCGAATTTGATCTCCAGGCTGCCGAAGGTCTTCTCCAGCAGGGTTATGTACATCTCCTCCACCAGGGGCATCAATTGATTGTAATCGGCGTAGGCCCAGTAGAACTCCATCATGGTGAATTCCTGCAGATGCTGGGGGCTCATCCCCTCGTTGCGGAACACCCGGCCCATCTCGTAGACCTTGTCATATCCGCCCACGATCAGCCGCTTGAGGTGAAGCTCCAGCGATATTCTTAAGAACATATCTATGTCTAAGGCGTTGTGATGGGTGGCAAACGGCTGGGCGTCCGCCCCGCCCGGTATCAGCTCCAGACAGGGCGTCTCCACCTCCATGAAACCCTTGCTGTCCATGAAATCGCGCATGGCCTTGACGAACCTGGTGCGCTTGATGAACAGCTGTTTGACCTCCGGGTTGGCGATCAGGTCCAGGTATCTCTTGCGGTAGCGCAGTTCCACATCCTGCAGACCGTGGAATTTCTCCGGCAGGGGCAGCAGGGATTTGGACAGCAAGATTACTTCCTTGACGTGGATGCTTACCTCTCCGGTCTTGGTCCGGAAGATCTTCCCCGCCACCCCGATGAAGTCGCCCAGGTCGTACAGCTTGAAGGCCTTGTAGCTCTCCTCGCCCACCTCATCCTGGCGGATGTAGCACTGTATCCTGCCGCTGTCGTCCGACAGGTGCAGGAAGGCCGCCTTGCCGTGGCCCCGGATGGCCACTATCCGGCCGGCCGCCTTCACCTCGCGGCCCGATTCGATCAGCTGGTCCGGTGCGGCCAGGATCTCGGCCGCCTTGATGTCGGTCTGATAGGAGTAGGGATAAAGCTCTATCCCCATCTTTTTTAATTCTTCAAGCTTATGAATTCTCTCGGCCCTCTCCGGGATCTGGTTCTCCAAATGTTCGGACATCTGCTTCTCCTGGTTTACTGCTGGGTGAAAGATATAAAAAACACCGAACCTAAAATTTCAGTTCGGCGTCGTCTGGTTCACGGTAATTATACCTTAAAATCAATAGATTTTCAAACCCTCGACCCCGGTTATCTGCCATTTTTTACGTTTTTTCAGTTTCAGCGTCAGCCGGGCCGGATTGCCGAAAGACCCCAAAATGAACCCCTGCTCGCCTCCCCGGCCCACCAGAACGATGACCCCGATGGTGTCTATGGCCTCATTACCTTTGACATAAACCCTTTGGTCATCCAGGACGACCTTGGTTTTCTCGAACTCGCGGAAGAACAGGGTCAGGCTGGTGTCCACCTTGGGCTTGTCGAAGGGATCGCAATAAAAATCCGAGGCAATGTTGTCCAATATCAGCGCCTGGTTCTTGGTGAGGAAGGCCTTGGTGGTCTGCTCCACGGTTGATTTTACCCTGGCCTTGGGACTCAGCCAGCCATTATATATTATGGCAAAGATGATGAAAGCCACCAGCACCGTAGCGGCCAGGATTATTTTGTTCTTTAAAGCCATACGTTATTCACAAGATTAGGCTTGGATTATTACTTCGGCAAATAAATAGCGCAATGTGTCATTCCTGCGCCACGCCCCGCCGAAGGCGAGGCTCCGCAAAAGCGGGGCCGTGGGAAGGCAGGAATCCAGGCATGGATGCCCGTTCCCCGATCTATGTCGAGGACAATCCCCACTTTCGTGAGGACAGGGCTTCACGGGTTGAGCACAGAAAGTAAAATAAGTTTAGCCGAAATGCGCCTTTGGTGCACATGACAACAAGGACGTTTAAAAACGGGTAAGGATTATTCACCTATTTAATTGCCGGTGCAATAATAACTAACCGACTGGTTACAATATTTTCTTAATGTTACTTTCTGTACCGCCAGACCTCACCCTCACTCCCTCCCCGTATCGGGGAGGGAAGCCGGAAGGCAGGGAGAGGTCAAGAGCTCGGCCGCGCACCTCCCGGGCCGGTAAATAACAAATGTGGGCCTCCCCGCCATGGCGGGGTTACGGCCACTTTGTCATTCCCGTCCGATGAAGCGGCCATTTTCCCCTGGGGTTGGAACCAGTACCCCGCCATCCCTCCTACGCTCTGCTTCGGCGGACAGGCAGTGGAGCGGCTTGACTTCAGCCCCGATAAAGCAGTCATGGCGCATAGACATCTGGCATGTTCTGGTTCAATGAAGGCCGGGCCTGCTCAGAGAATAGCCCCGCGCTACGTGTGCGAAGGGGCATAAGAAAGTATGATTAAATAGGACCGAAGCAATCAGGATCATTTTGTTTTTATCTATCTTAAACATTCTTCTATCTTCCTGGTATACTCATCCACCAGTTCCTGGGCCCGGTTCTGGTCGTCGGCCTCGGCATTAATGTGGAACAGCTCCCTATTGGGGTCTGGCAGCACCTGCACCCAGTCTCGTCCGTAAAAAAGTTTGATGCCGTCTATGAACTGCTTCTCCGGGTGGTCCTTGGTCTGCTCCATCAGGGTTCTTAACACCAGGCCCTTCTTGCTCCAGGGGCAGGGGATGTTCTTCTTGACCATGTGGCTCATGGGGATCTCGGAGGTGATGCTCCCCAGTTTGCTTCCGGTCAGCGCCATCAGTTCCAGGATCTTGGTGATGGACAGCATGGCATCGAAGGCCGGCTGGAATTCCGGAAAGATATAGCCGCCCCGGCGGCTGGCCACAAAGGCCACGTTCTCCCCGGCGGCTTCCTCGATCAGCGACCGGTTGTCTATCCGGCTGCGCTTGACCTTGACCTGGTATTTCTGGGCCATCTCCTCGATGGCCCGGGAGGCCGTCACCGGCACCGCCAGTTCCTTGACCGTCCGGCTCTTCATTACCAGCAACGAGACCGCCGCCAGGGCCTGGTCCTCATCCATTATCTTTCCCTGCTCGTCCACTAAGAAGACCCGCTCGGCCCCGCTGTCTAAAAGAAAGCCCACATCGGCCTTTATGGACTGCACCATCTGGGACAGCCTCTGCTGGGCGGCGACGAAATCCTCCCCCGTCTTGGTAAGTTTCTCCGGGTTTTCAAAGGCGTTGAGGGCCACCACCTCAATGCCCAGCTCTCCCAGGATGGAGGGGAAAATGCCGGCCGCCGCGCCGTAGGCGTAATCTATCACCACCTTATACTTGGCCTCCCGGATGGCCTGGGTGTCAATGTATGACAGCAGGCCCTCCCGGTAGCCCTCCATCACCCGGTGGGGGAATTCTATCACCCCGGTGTCCTCGGGCTCGGCCCTGGAAAAATCCTCCCGTAAAAACATCCGCTCCAGATTCTTGATCTTGCCGGCCGGGAGGTCCTTGCCGTCCTTGTCGAAGAAGATGATGTCCACCATCTTGGGATCGAAGGGCGATTTTCTGGTGTGCAGCCCGCCCTGGTCCCCGCCGGTCTTAAGCTGATAGCGGACGATGGGAATTGGCAGGGCTCGCAGTTCATGAACCTTGACCCCGGCCGAAAGAAGCCCGGATATCACCGCCCGGTTGATCATCCGGCTGACCGGATGGCTGTCGCGGCTGGTCAGCACCACCGATCCCTTGCCCAACAGGGCCCCGTAGGCCGCCCCCAGCTTGGCGGCGAACTCCGGGGTCATCTCCATGTTGGCCAGCCCGGTCACCCGGGGCCCGGCAAAGAACTCCTTGAACCAGCGGTCGCCCCAGATCAGGCTGGAGGTCAGCACCGCCTGGTCGTCCACCGATTTTCCCGGCCACACCTTGACATTGGCGCTGACCCGGGCCTGGCTGCCGATCTTCACCTGGCTGCTGAGGATGGCATGCTGTTCGATCACCGCCTGGCTGCCGATCTCCACCCCGTCGCAGACGATGGCCTCCTCAATCCGGGCCTTGTCGCCTATCTGACAGCCCGACCAAATGATGGAATGCTCGACAAAGGCGTCCTGGCCGATATGACAGTCATCTCCGATGACCACATCATGCAGATGGGTCCCCTGGCCAATCGTAACGTTCCTGCCCATGATCACCGCCCCGGTCAGCCGGGAGTTCTTGGCGTTGATATTGGAGCCCTTGCCCACCCAGATGTCCTTGCCGATCAGGTTCAAGCGGTCGCCCTCGATGTCCACCCGCACCTCGCCCTTCAGGGCGTCCAGGTGGGCCTGGCGGTATTCGGTGATGTTCCCGATGTCCCGCCAGTAGCCGTTGGTGATGCAGCCGTAGAGCGGCTTCTTCTGGGACAGGATCAGCGGGAAGAGGTCCTGGGAGAAATCGAATTCCTTTTTATGGGGGATCAGGTCGAATATCTCCGGCTGGAAGACGTAGATCCCGGTGTTGATGGTGTCGGAGAACACCTGTCCCCAGGTGGGCTTCTCCAGAAAGCGGCTGATCCGGTCGTCCCGGTCGGTGATCACGATCCCGTATTCCAGCGGGTTGGCCACCCGGGTCAGGGTGATGGTGGCCAGGGCCTTCTTTTGATTGTGAAAGGAAATGATCCCGCCCAGGTCGAAGTCGGTCAGCAGGTCGCCGGAGATCACGATGAACGGCTCCTTTAAAAGCTCCCGGGCCATGCCCACCGCCCCGGCGGTGCCGTAATCGGCGTCCGGCCGGAGGTAGTCTATCCTGACCCCGAAGTTGCTGCCGTCGCCGAAATAGTCGGAGATGCTCTCCGCCTGGTGGAACAGCAGGGCCGCCATCTCGGTGATCTGGTGCTCCTTCAGCAGCATGATGATGTGCTCCATCATCGGCCGGTTGACCATGGGCACCATCGGCTTGGGGATCTGGCAGGTCAGCGGCCTTAAGCGGGTGCCGAAGCCCCCGGCCATGATGATCGCCTTCATCGGTGTTTCCCTCCGGATATATTTTCCCGGTCCCGGGCCGTAGCGTCAAAGATATTTTTCATCAGCTCGGCATCCCTCTCCGGCATTTCTATTTTTCTCCTGGCCATTACCATCCGGCAGGTGGCCAGGACCTTCTCCAGCTTGTGGTCGTGGAACAGGTCGCTGCAGCCCCAGCTGAAGGACGGCAGGTATTTTTTCACCGGACCGCCGAAGATGTTGCAGCCGATCCCCACCACCGCGCCGGTGTTGATCATGGTGCCGATGGCGGTCTTGCTGTGGTCGCCGATGAAACAGCCCGCCTTGATCCGGCCGGAATCAATATATTTTCCGTTGGCCCAGACGGTGATATTGCCGTAATTATTCTTGAGATCGGAGTTGCAGGTCTGGGCCCCCAGGTTCACCCAGCTGCCCAGGTAGCTGTGGCCCAAAAAGCCGTCATGGTGCTTGTTGGAGAAATCCATTATCACCGATTCCTCTATCTCCCCGGCCAGCTTGCAGCCCCGCCCGGCGGAGACCCCGGGCCGCAGCTTGGCCCCGTCTATCAATGTTTCGGGCCCGATGTAGCAGGGACCCTCAATCCGGCTGAAGGGACGGATGACCGCCCCGGCCTCGATGATCACCGGCCCCTGCCGGGTGTCTATCACCACACCCGGCTCGATGACGGCCTTGGCGGAGATCTTCAGATCGCTGCGTTTCCCCAGCAGGTATGACCCTTTGGGCAAGGGGAGCGAGCTGCTCTTGAAATAACCGGCATCGTGCGCTATGGCCGGTCCGTTGTGATCCACCATCTCCCACAGGTGGCGGAACAATTTAGCTGATGATGATATCTTCCTGGCCCCTTCGGCCAGTTTCAACAGAATGCTTTCATCCGGGTCTGAGGATAATATTTTTCCGATGCCCGGCGCATCATCTAATTTCAGCGCGGCGATGAAACCGTCGCCGGTGACCGCCGCCTTCCCTTTGACTTTCAGCAATGCGGACAGATCCTTTTGGGAGATGAAGGCCCGTCCGTTGACCAGGATCACCGGCCCCTGGCCGAAGGCCGGGCTGGCGGAGAAGACACTCCTTTCCCGGCTGGTCCATTGATGGACGATTGCCGACTTGGCGCTTTTTTCCATCCGCTGTTTCAGCGAAAAAGCCCCGCACTTCAAGTCCCAGACCGGCCGGAGATAGGTCAGGGGATACAGCTCGGGATAAAGATGATCCTCGTATAAGATGATATTATACATTTGACTGATTACCATCGGGTTAATAGATTAATAGATATTTCAAGTGTTTTTTACTCCGCCTAGGCGGACAGGCACGGAAGCACTGAATTCATGAAAAGGAAATTGATAATAACCACGGGCCTACCAGATATCGCTTAAATATTTTCAATATTTCCGTGTTTTCGCTTACGCTTCCTGCATGCCTTCTTCAAGTGCCATAGCTTTAGCGAAGGCACTCAGTGGTTAGTTGAACAAAGGTCTCGATTAATAATAGCCTAAATCAAAGACGCTTGTCAACAGGATATGCCAGTTCCTTTATTCTGGATAACACCCTTTCGCTCCTGTTAACAACCTCTTCGTTGACCTCTCCCCGCCTGTCGGCTTCCCTCTCCACTGTGGAGAGGGAGTGAGGGAGCGGTCGGAGCTTGTCGTAATCCCTTTGTTCCTCATGAATCCCGCCGTCTATTTCGACCACCAAGTTAAGCTCTTCGCAATAAAAGTCAGCTATGAAGCCATGAATGATCTGCTGTCGTCTGAAATGCAGCCCCATGAATCTATCGGTTTTAACCGCATTCCAAAAACATTTCTCGGCCAAAGTCATATTACTCCGCATCCATTTGGCCAATTCTAATTTATTGGACTTAACCTTTTGTAAACGTATTAATCCGCTGGGCATGCTAACGCCTTTCGTTTCGACCTAACCCCTGCCCCTTCCCCATAGGGAAGGGGTGTCAGAAGTCCCTTCCCTGGAGCCTGTCCTGAGTTATATGTATATACGGCTGGCGAAGGAGGGAAGGGATTTAGGGTTAGGTCCCCTCCACCACCTTTATCTCCGCTTCGCTTAGCCCGTATAACCTGTAAACAATTTGGTCTATCTCGTGGTCTACCGCTGTAATTTTTATGCGGTTATTTTCCCGCAACAGTTTTGTCTTGTTCAATCCCAAAATTTCAGTTGCCAGTTTAACTATTTTATCGCGGGTTTGCCTTTCACCAGTTGTAGTAACGATTTTTATTGGCAATTGTTCTACATACATCGGTTTTGCTTCTATAAACCCGCCAGCCCGCTCTGCAGCTATTGATTTAAGGTACCACCAAAGAAGTTTGGAGTTAAGCACCGCCAGTATAAACTTATCGTTTGTAGTTAAAATACAAGTTGGCGCATTTATATAATACCCCTCAGTATCAAGAGTAAAAGCAGCACGATCACATAGATTACCCCAACATATTTTTTTCTTTTCAAATTCATTGTAATATACGCATGAGCGCAATTCCCACCAGTACTCGCCCATATCATACCTTTTCATTGCTTGTGTCTTGAATTGGCTTAAATGTTCAGCCAAAGGTTTATAATTCTTTTCAAGCCAAGCCCATTTATCCTTTTCGGCGCCGGAATTATTTTTAGTCCATCCGTTTGGTATGAGAATTAAATAACGACTTTCGTCATTTATTAAATACCTGTTTATGTCCTTGCCAACAAGGTATGGTTTAATTAGTTCTTTGCATTTCCCGCTTTGGTTAATTATCTTATTTTTGGTCTCTTCATTTATTATGAAAGCTTCATTTAAACCAGTTATTATACCTCGTAATACCTTTAAGCCATATAATTTTATCAGAGGTATCCCTGCTATTTTTACCTTATTTATTAATTTTGTTTCCTCAACATTTTTCAAAATCCATATATTCCCATCAAGTACATTTTTATCTATATCGTATTGTATTTTTTCTATATGTGCTGAAAGTCTATTAAAATCTATGGTTTCAACGTTTGCCATGGAAAACGATTTACGTGGTGCCCCACTTTTTATCACTATTATACAAGGATAGATGGTTACTTGATCAAATACCGGGAGATCACCAAAATCAATGAGTTTTACAATTTCTTTCTCTAAAACCCATTTCCGGAATTGTTTGCCGTAATTTGCCCTAAACCATTTATTGGGGACGATAAAACTGAAATACCCATTTTTATTAAGCAAACCAACTGATTTTTCCACGAAGTAAACATATAAGTCTGAGTTTGTATCAAATACCTTATAGTTGGCGGAAAAATAATTTTTATAAATCCCTAACCCTTCCCTACGCACGTAGGGCGGATTGCCTATTACCGCATCAAAGCCGCCCTGTTCGAATACTTCCGGAAATAGGACCTCAAAATTAAGCGGGTGCTGTTCATCCGGTTTGCTGAAATAATCAGCCAGGTTGCCGTTCAATCTGCGATTCAGCGTTATTTCTGTGCTTTGTATGTCATCCCACAATTTATGTTTTACCGCATCATCGCTGGCCTTATAAAACTGCTTATGCAGTTTTAAAAGCTTTACCACATCCCCATCGGTTTCATAAACGTTGAACATGTTCAACTGTTCCTGGTCGGCAAGCGATTTGCCGGATATAAGCGAATTCCCGTGGCGTATATTAAGGTGCAGGCTGGGCAACAGTTTCCGTCCCTTCAGTTCGTCCCACCTATGCTTGTCTAATGCCTTCAACATCAAATTAAGCTTGCATATCTCCACCGCCCGCTGGTCCAGGTCCACGCCGTAAAGGTTGTGCTGTAAAATGGTCCGCTTTATGTCAAAATCCTTTTTATCCGGGGCAGCCTTTTTATAGGCGGCGTGAAACCTGTCGAAGGCATTGATCAAAAACGAGCCCGAGCCGCAGGCCGGATCCAGCACTTTTATTTTCTTTATTTCGTCGAAGGATAAGTCCCTTCCCTCACGGGGAAGAGATTTAGGGTTAGTACCGGCACCAGGGGTTGACCTCTCCCCTGCCCACTTTCGCTTGCCATCTTCTTTGGCCTCACTCAGTGCAGGCTCTCTCCCGGAAGGAGAGGGATTTAATAATTCCCCCACCGTATTGGTGACAATGTAGTCCACGATATATTCCGGGGTGTAATAGATGCCCTGGCTCTTGCGCTTGAATTTAGCCTTGTCCTCGCGCACCTTTAGGCCCTGCTTCTTGCCGCCCCTCAGCATCTCGCCCAGATAATCCTCGTAAACATCGCCGATTATGTTGACCGGCAGGCGGGAGAAATCCACCGAGGCCAGTTCGGAAACTATGGGCGCCAAGATTTCGTTGCTTATTTCAAAACCATTGATATATTTATCATTCTCAAACAGGTCGGTGTTGAACCTGTCGTCCATGGTAACAAACCACTTTTTCAACTCATCATAGACCTGCTTCTTGGTATAAAGGATGGAATCATGGGCGTTGGGGCCGATGATCCTTTTATCGTGGCAGACATCTATAAAGATCATCCGGTCCAGTATCTTTTGGGCGTAGAGGTCTATCTTTTCCTTATCCGGCAATAGCTGGTTGTTTTTGGTCCATAATTCGGAGCGCAGGGATTCGCGCCAGTCCTTGAGCATTAAAAAGAAATCATCCCTTATGCTTTTTTCTTCGGGGTAGTAAATTTTATCCTGGGTAATTAGGCCCTGCGCTTTGCAGAAAGGATGGCGTTTAAATGTATTGAGAAAAGCCAAGCCCTCTGGCGAAAGAAGATCAATGTAACCGCTCTTATCAGTACCCTGCCATAAGAGATCATGGAAGGCATATTTTTTATTTTGATATATCTGCCCGTGCTTGACTGTATAAAGCCGCCATTCGATAAAGTTGGTCAAGACCCCCCAATAAACGCCTTCGGCTTTGCAGTAATTTATCAACTGCTGTTCGAAAGATTTTTTATTCTTTCCGGAACCATAGTATCCGTCAAGCTTTTTTGCATTACCTGCATCCTTGCATTCCACTACCAACAGGGTCCATTTATTGGCATCCTTTAAAAGAATGTCGGGCACCTTGCCGGTGGCCACATCCTGCCGGTCGCCCTGGGCCATGCCCCCGTCATTCCAATCCAGCATTTCCAACACTTTTACCACATAGCTGGATTGTACCTGCATTTCCGACAAATTATAAATGTCCCGGGTTTTGGCCTGGGCCACTAATTTTTGCAAGGCAATTTTTAGATTGGACATAAACTCTTCTATCCGGTTGAATTTAACAATACTTCCGATTCCTAATCATACCCCCAAACGACCGGAAAAATCAACAAAAATATCTAGCGGCAAACCGCATAAATAACAAAAAGGCGAAGGATGTTTCCATCCTTCGCCCTGATTATGATGACAACCGTTTACTGCTGGCTCATCACCACGAATTCTATCCGGCGGTTGGCCGCCCGGCCCCTGGCCGTCTTGTTGGTATCCATCGGCAGGTCCTCGCCGTAGCCCACTACCGTCAGCCGGTCGCCGGTGATGCCGTGAGCGTTGATCAGATAATTGCGCACCGATGCCGCCCGGGCCTCGGACAGCCTCTGGTTCTTGGTGGCGCTGCCCCGGCTGTCGGTGTGCCCGCCGATCTCCACCTTGATGGTGGGATTCTCCTTCAGCATCTTGGCCGCCTCGTCTAAGATGGGATAGGAGCTGGTCATGATATCGGCCTTGCCGGTGCGGAACTTGATGCCGGCCAGCACCACCTTCTCGCCCTTCTTGGGGATCATCCGCATCTCGAAGTTCTGGATGAAGGTCTGCTTGTCGTTGACCGGGGCCGGGGCGGTCTCAATGTTGTAGCCCTCGGAATGGGCCTGGATGTTATAGATGTTGGGCGGCAGCTGGATGCTGTAGATGCCGGTCAGCAGATCGCTGGTGGCCGGGTTATCCATGGCCTTCCTATCCGGCCCGTAGAAATATAAGGTGGCGCCCATGGGATTGCCGGTCTTCTTGTCCACCACTTTTCCGGTGATGGTCCCCTTGGGGAATTCCTTGCGCTTGATGGGGAAGTCCAGCATCACCGTCTGGCCGTCGGCTACGATGGCCGGGCGCTCCTGCCATAGGAAGGAGTCGCCGGCCGCCACCTTCATCCGATAGGTTCCCGGAGGAACGGTGATGGAGAAGCTGCCGTCTATCTTCTGCAGGATCGGCTTGGCCTGCCCGGTGGAATCCATCAGGTAGCCCGGCATGGTGATGGTGGCCATCAAAATGGAATCGGTGTTGGCGATCAGCACCTTGCCCGAGATCACCCCCTGGGGCGCCGGCTTGGGCTTGGCCAGGGTCTGGGAGGCGACCGAGAAGCCGAACAGGGCGTTCCATTCCGGGGCCGAGGAGTGGCTGCCCATCTTGAACTCGCAGCCGCCGTCGATGGTAAAGCCGCCCGGGGTCTTGAACCTGACGCCGGGAGTAACCCTGGCCGGGCTGTTATAAAAGTATGATTTGCTGCTTTTGGCTTTTTCCCCATTGGCCTCCAGAACGAAGGTGACATAGGGCCCAGCGTCTACCTCGAGGGCGGCGCCCCACAGCAGCTTGTCCTCCCTGACCGGGGTGCCGGCCACCGCGGGATGGATCCAGCTGGCCGGATCGACCGCCAGCATCGAATCCACGTAATTTCGGCGGTTCACCGAGTCCATGGCCAGGGTATCCCTGGCCGGGACCCACTGGGACGGGTCGATTATATATGACGGCTTGGCGTTCCCGGCTTTCAAGTATCCCAGATTGCCGTGCAGCGAGGCCGGTCCCAAAGTAAGGGTGCCCAAAAACTTGGCTCCGATATCGGTGTTGTAGGCCACCATCTCGGTAAAGCCGTGGGCTATCAAAGGCTGATCCGCCGGATCGTACATAGAATCCGAATAGATGTAGGCAGTGGTTACCGGAAAGCCGATGGAGACAAACGGCTCCAAGCCTACCGCATAGGAGAACCTGGCCCGTCCGTAAATTTTAGAGGGATATGACACCTTGGTTTTTATCAACAGGTCCCTCAGCCAGAAGTGGGCCAGGTCGTAATCGTCGCCGTCATACCTGTCCCGGCCGGTCTTGGTGGACATATTGGCATGCCGGTCGTAAACCACATACATCCGGGGAGCGATGGAGAATTCGAAATAATCCAGAGGGGCATAGGTTATGGACAACCTCGAGGTTGCCCGGTATTGCTTGTCCGGCTCTATCCCGCTGGAATCCCCCTGGAAAAACGGCTCGCCTTTGAACAGATCCTGGGCGGAGAGGTCCGATTCCAGAAAGCCCACCCCCAGCATGCCCCGGCCCAATGTCCGGGCCGATGAGACCTTGAAGGTGCCGCAGCCCCCGTCGAAGGCCGGCGGATTGTAGGCCTGCCCGGCGCCGACCAATAGGGCTGACATCAGGACCGATAATGCCAGTGTTTTGATGAACCTCATGATATTCCTCCTACCAGTTATTTATGCCAAAATATATTAACCTGAAATATACCAATTTATCATCATACTTGTCAAGGGTTAAAGGGCTTTCAGTGTTTTGATCAGCCCCTGCATGTCGTCCGGAAGAGGAGCCGCAAACTCCAGATATTTTCCGGTAACGGGATGGACGAACCCCAAAACCGCGGCATGCAGGGCCTGGCGGCCGATGGTTGACAGGATTTTTTCGGCCGCCTTGGAATCGCGCCGGGCAAAATTTGTAATCGCCTGCTTCCCGGCGCCGCCGTAGGCAGCATCCCCCACTATGGGATGCCCCAGGTGTTTGAGATGCACCCTTATCTGGTGGGTGCGGCCGGTCTCTAATTTCAGCTCCAAATGACTGGCTATCCTGTATTCGCCCAGCACCCGGTAATTAGTGACTGCATCTCTTCCCCGGATGGCCGAGACATCCATTTTTTTGCGGTCGAAGGCCGAGCGGCCGATGGGGGCGTTGATGGTTCCCTCCGGCTCCTCCATCAGGCCCCAAGCCAGGGCCTGGTAACGCCGGGTGATCTGGCGGGCCCCCATCTGCCGGGCCAGGACGGCGTGGGCCTGGTCGGACTTGGCCACCAGCAGCAGGCCGGAGGTGTCCTTGTCCAGCCGGTGCAGTATGCCGGGCCGCTGGCCGTCCCCGGCATCCGAAAGCTGATTTGAGTGATGGAGCAGGGCGTTGACCAGGGTCCCGCTGTAATTGCCGGCCGCCGGATGCACCACCATTCCGGCCGGCTTGTTGACCACCATCAGATCCCGGTCCTCAAAGATCACCTCCAGCGGGATGTCCTCGGCTTTAGGCCGGCTTCTTTTCAGGGGCCCGGCCTCCTGCCGGAGATGAACCTGGTCGCCGGGCCTAACCAGATAGGAGGGGACCGCCCGCCGGCCGTTGACGGTGATGTTTCCGGATTGGATCAGGTTTTGTATCCGGTTGCGGGAGATGTTCAAGCCCTGGCAGATCAGATACCGGTCCAGCCGGATCGGCTTCTGCTGCGAGGATACGGTGATGTCGCTGGGGATCGCCATTTATATGTTCATTCCGTCTCCATCCAGCAGTCCTTCAGCCGGGCCGCCCCCATGGGGCGGATCCGGTAGCCGTGGAGGTAGGGATTGGTGGCCGTATATTTCATGGAATGATAGAGAAATATCCAGGGGGCGTCCTCCACCACCAGCCGCTCGATCTCCCGGTAGAAATTCAGGCGCTCCACCGGATTCCTCACCGCCAGTGCCCGGATCAGCATCTCATCGACCTTTTGCGATTTATAGAAAGAGGTATTCCCCGGCCGGCCCCAGTTCCTGGAGTGGAACAGCGGGTAGAGGAAATTATCGGGATCGCCGTTGTCGGAGGACCAGCCCCGGACAGACAGAATCGACTGCCCTTCATAGGATCTCTCCAACAGCTCCTTCCAGGGCAGGGGATTGGCCTTCAGCATGATGCCGGCCTTGCGGCACTGGCTGATGATTATCTCGGCCCTTTCCATCTGCTCCCGGTTGTCCCGGATATCCATCAGGTACTCGCCCGGCAGGCCGCCGGGATAGCCGGCCTGGGCTAAAAGGGCTTTGGCCGTTTCCGGATTGTAGGCGTATCCTTCCAGGTTGGGGTTGTAGGCCGCCAGGCCCGGCGGGAAAACCCCCCGGGCCACTGTGGCTTCGGCCCTCAGGCTGCTGGCGTCGATCAGGTTGTTCTTGTCTATGGCATAATTAAGAGCCTGCCTGACCCGTTTATCCACAAAGGGCGTGGACATGCTGACGTTTATGCATACATACTGGATATTCAGGGCCGGAAGCTTTTCCACCAGGCAATTCCCCCGGGCGCAGACCTCCTCCCTCTCCCTGCCCCTGACCTCAAGCTGGTCTATCTCCCGGCGCTCCAGTTTTTCGCTCCGCTGGTCTTCCGGGATGTCGACCCGGTATATTATCCCTTTCAGGGAGAGCTTCTGTTCGAAATAGTCGTTGAACCTGGCCAGCTCGATTCTGCTGCCGGGGATCCACTCCTTGAACTTGAACGGCCCGGCTCCGATGGGGTTGCTGCTTAAATTGCCCCCGGCCTTCGACACCTCCTCCTTGGGAACAATGGCCGTCACCGAGGATGCCAGGTTCGCCAGGAAAGGCATATAGGCCGATTCCAGCCGGATGACCAGGGTGTGGGAGTCCATGATCCTGATCCCCTTGACGGAATTGGCCCGGCTGGCCCGGAAATCGGCCGCCCCCTCTATCATATCCACAAAATAGGAGTTGGGGGAATTCAGGACCGGGTTCAGAAGCCTCTCCAGGGTGTACTTCACGTCGTCGGAGGTCAGTTCCCTGCCATTGTGGAATCTGACCCCTTTCTTGAGATTGAAGGTCCATTCCAGGCCGTCGTTGGATATGCTCCAGTGGGTGGCGATGGCCGGCACTACGTTGACCCCGGCATCGAACTGCACCAGGCCCTCGAATATCTGGGCCACCACTTCGTTGGAAGTGGCGTCGGTCCTCATGGCCGGGTCCAGGGTCAGGGGCTCCGAGGGCAGGGTTAATTTCAAAATCCCGCCGAAGTCCTCTTTTATTATCCGGTCGTCAATCTGGCCGAACAGCTGTCCGGCAATCTGCCCGAAGCCCAGCAGCGATTCATGGGCCTGTTTGAACAGCCGCTGGACCATCTCCAGGTTGCTGCTGACCGCCCGGAAGGAATTGGCATAGCGGGAATACACCTCCACCAGGCCGTTGCGGCTGGCCGCCTGGGCGTCAATACCGGCCCTGGAGCTGCTCCCGATGGCGGACAGCCTTCCGGCCTCCTCCAGCACCTTGTTCAGGGAGATGTCGGCCTGTGAGATATCTGTCAAGTTGAGGCCGACCATTTCAATGTTCCGGTCCAGCAGCGACACGGTGTTCAGGAACTGTTTTTGCAGTTCGGCCAGCATCGGCGTCATCTTGGCCGAATCGCTTTCGGCCTGCAGGGCCAGGCCCCTGGTCTGGGAGACTATGGGCTCCAGCTCCCTGGTCCATTGCCCCATATCGGCCACCTCCACCGCCGAATAGAAAGCCAGCAGCTTGACCTGCTCCGCAAACGAACGGATCCCCTGGCCGGTCTCCTGAAGCTCGGCCAGGTCCCGGGAGATGCCGGCGCTGACAGCCTTGAATTCATCCAGCAGGCCGCGGAGCAGTCCCAGGTTCTCGGTCGAGGTTTTCAAGTTTTTCTGTATGTTGTCGGCCCGGCTGGTCACCGATTCCAGCCTAAGCCCTATCTGCTGCACCCCCTGGCCCAGCCCGTCGATGCCGCCGAACAGCCGCTCCATCTGGGCCCATACCTGGGTGGCGATGTTCTCCTCCTGCAGGGCGGTGCTCTTCAGCCCGATGACCGATTCCTGCAGGCCGTGCCAGTGGCTGACTGAGGATCCCAGAGACGACTGGAGATGCTTCAATTTTATGGCTATCTCCCGCAGGATGGAGGGGGCGGGCCGCTTCTGCCATGCCGCCCGGGCCGCCTCCAGCTGCTCGCGGACGAACTCTATCTGCCCCACGCTGGCCATCTCGGTGGTCAGCACCGAGGCCACCACCTCCTGGTTTATGCCCAGGTTGGCCGTGATCTCGCTGATGTCGGCTATGCCGGCCAGCAGCCGGTCCCTTATCTCCTCCTGGCTGTCGGAATGCCGGCGCATCTCCTGAAAACCCTGCACTATCAGCTGGTTGGCCTGGTAGATATCCGACAGCTCGGCCTCCATGGATGTCGAGATCTCCTTCAGGCCGGCCGCCAGCTCCTTGGCCCGGCTCAAGCCGTGGGAGGCCCGGGCGATCTTCTCCTTCAGGGAGGAGTCCAACCCGGGAGCTTTCCCCGCGGCTTTCCTCAGCTCCTGGGACAGCTTGTTCATGTTTTCGGCGATCACCCCGAAGCCCCGGCCCACATTGCCGGCATGAAAGGCCTTGATCTCAGCGTTTCGGGAGACCTGGCTGATGGCCAGGGACATCTCTGTCATCACCGCCACCAGGTCCTGCAGCTGTTTGGATATGTCCGCCAGGCTCTCCAATCCGCCGGTCAGCTGGCGGTTAAGCTCCAGCGACTGGTCGAAGGAGGTTATCAGCGATTTGAGCACCTGCTCGGTCTCCAGGATCACCTGGTTGTAATCCTGGCTGGTGTCCAGCACCATGGCGGAGTATCCGGTGATCTCCTCCTGCCCCCGGAATATCTCGGCCAGTTTGTCCTGGAACTCCTGGATGACCGTCAGGTGGATATTGTCGGCCGCCGAAAGCTGCTTGATGCCCTCCATGATGGCCGGAAGCAGGTCGGTGAACTGGCTGATCTTGGTGAGATAGTTGTTCAGGTCGTTCTCCGAAAGCCGGTTTTCATAGACATGGCCGGCCCTTGCCCCGGCTGACGTTTCCCGGTTCTTATTTCTTTGGAAAATATTCATCCCGCAGCGCTTTCCTTTTCGGCGTTCAGTGAAACATGCCGGGGGTTATCCAGCAGTTTCACCTCCTTGAGCTCTATCTTTTCGGAGGTGATCTCCTGCCCCATGAAGATTCTGGCCAGGTGATCAAAGTGGTCGCACTGGTCGGTGGTCAGGTATCGACAATTTCCTCCGGTGGTGATGAGCAACTCCATCTCCGGATGGCGCTGGAGATATTCGGCCAGACTGGGCGCCACCAGTTCGTCCTGGGAAAGGATCTGGATGTTCTTGGGCAGGATCTTTTCGATCTTATTTTTGAGAAGCGGGTAATGGGTGCAGGCCAATAAAAGTGTATCGATTTTTGGGTTCTGGATCTCGGTCTGCTTCCAGTATTTTTTTATGAAATATTCCAACCCTTCGCCCTCCAGCTCTCCGGCCTCCACCAAAGGCACTAACAGGGGGCAGGCCTGCTGGATCAGCTCCACCTTCGGGGCATGATTGACCATCTCCAGCACAAAGCTTTGGGAGTTGACCGTCCCGGCCGTTCCCCATAAGGCCACGGTGTTACTCCTGGTTTTGTTTTGAATGGACTCCACGGTGGGACGGATCATCCCCAGCACCCTCCGTTCGGGGTAGGTCTTGGGCAGGTACTGCTGCTGGATGCTGCGCAGGGCTTTGGCGCTGGCGGTGTTGCAGGCGATGATGATCAGCGGGCAGCCCTGGGAGAAAAGGTACTGCACCCCCTCGGCGGTGAACTTGAGCACCGTCTCGAAGGAGCGGTTGCCGTACGGCGTCCGGGCGTTGTCGCCCAGATAGATGTAATCGTACTGCGGCATCAGCTCCCGGATCTTGCGGAAGATGGTCAGCCCGCCGAACCCGGAATCGAATATGCCTATGGGTGAATGATGGGACATTATAAAATATTAAAGCTTAAGTTATAATTTTTAAACATATTCAGTTGGTCTAATCTGCCATATCAAACCCGATATCTGAGAAATCAACTCTTCTTCCTGCCGATATGATAACCCGCTTTAGGCTCTCTGATTTTAAAACCTATGGTGCGTTTTGGCCGGGACGGCGGATCCATTAGCCGGCGTATGGCTTCAAAAATGGCATGGATCTCATGGTCGTGCTTTTCCACCTTGCGTTCCAGCAACGAAAATTGTTCGGCCAGTTCTTTGTGATCGGACAAAAGTTCCCTCAGCTTAACGAACGTCCGCATAATAGCCACATTGACCTGAATGGCCCGCTTACTGCGTAGCACGCCGGAGAGCATGGCTACGCCCTGTTCAGTAAAAGCAAACGGCCTCTTTCTGAGACCGCCCCAACTTGAAGTCACAAATTGTGACTTCAAGTTGGCAAGCTCCACCCGAGTTAATTGGAACATGAAATCATCCGGGAAGCGCTCAATGTTCCTTTTGACGGATTGCATCATTACCTTATGCGGAACGGCATACAGATTGGCTAGGTCTCCGCTCAGCATCACTTTTAAGCCGCGAACAAAATAGATGCGCCGCTCGATATCGGCATCAGATATGACCAGGCCATGTTTTTCTTTACTCATAAATTCCCCTGATGTACCATCGGACACTTTCCTCTGCTTCCGGCAAACCCACCGTTCCCACTCATCAAATCCCAATTCCCGTTCTCACGGTTCTATCCTGCCGAACTTGCATTTATACCGTTTGGCGAATTCCCTTAAGCCTTGGGCGATCCCCTCGGCGACGTTCTGCCTGAAAGTGGTCTTCTTCAGCAGCCTCTCCTCCTCGGGATGGGAAATAAAAGCCGTCTCCACCAGCACCGACGGCATATAGGCCCCGTTGAGCACATAGAACCCGGCCTGATTGACCCCCCGGTTGGGGACCGCCAGCCCGGCCGACAGCGCCTCCTGGATCCACTCCGCCAGATCGCTGGATTCTTTTAGGAATTCGTTCTGCATCACATCCCACAGTATCAGCTGGATGTCGTCGAAATTGGCGGTCTTCTTGTCCGGCTGTTCGAACTGGATGGCGGAGTTTTCCATGGCGGCGGTGGCCCGGGCGTCGTCGGTCTTGGCCAGCGACAGGAAATAGGTCTCCACCCCCCGGGTGGTGCTCCGGTTGCGTTTCTTTTTGGGAGCGGCATTGCAGTGGATGCTGATGAAGATGTCGGCCGCCTCCCGATTGGCAATGGCGGTGCGGTCGCCCAAAGAAATGAAGACATCGTCATCCCGGGTCATCACTACCTTGACCCCGTACCTGTCCTCCAGGATGGTCTTCAGCCGAAAGGCGATATCCAGGTTGATATCCTTCTCCAGCAGGCGGCTGGGGCCCACCGCCCCGGGGTCCTTTCCTCCATGTCCGGCGTCGATCACCACTTTCTCGATCGCCCGGGCCTTCTGGGGCAGCCGCGGCCTGGCCTGCGGGATGCTGACCTCCCGGGGATCCAGCATTCCCAGGCTTAATTTGCGGCCCTGGGGATCCCAGCCCACTCCCTTGCCCCAGAGCGGTATCAGAAATCGGGTGAACATCTCCAACGGCACCCACAGCCCTGAATCGTAGAGTCGTACCGGATTATACAGATTGTATGATTTGCCGTCCATCAAAAAGAAGGTGTTGTCCGCCGAAAGCCTTAAGGAATGCCCCGGCAGTTTGACCTCGGCCCGGCCCTCGATATCCGACCAATTGACCTGCCCGGACCAGGGCCCGGTCAGATCGTCCAGCGACAGGTACTCCTCCCGGTCGAACAGCAGGGTGCCGACCACCGTGGTTCTGCCTTTGGCGTCTATCACGGTCAATGACTCGGATAAGGCCATTGAGGGAATAAGCGCCAAGTAACATAAAAAAAAGTTTATCCACACTGATTTTATCATCGCGTATTAATCCGTTTTCCCTGTTTCATAATCTGTGCCGGCGAATGCCGCAGTGCGAGGGATTGGATCTTTTTCTGCGACAAGCCTAACAGCCGGGCCCGGGCCATGGCTTCGCCCACCTTCAAGCCGGCTGCGTGCAGCTCGATTACCGGCCTCGGCCCCAGTGCGGCGAAGGTCAGCCCCATCCGGCGCTTGCCGGCGCCAGTCGGAGGATAGTGGGGGATACCCTCCGCTGTGAGACTAACGACATCCACCTCCCCGCACAGATGAATGATTGAAATTCCCGGAGCCGATTTTTTGATCTCCCCGGCCGTAATCTGCCCATATCGTCCGATGATGGTTTCTTCCGAGGAGTAATCGGCGATAATTATAGCATCGCAGTCCCTCAGGCGGCGACGGTGTTCCCGGCCCCGTAAATGCGGAAGCGCAAAAACCGAGGCCCCGCCCTTTAAAAGATGGGCTGCTATCCGCCGCCCGAACTTGTCTCTTCCGACCACGGCGATCCTGCTTTTATGAACCTCTATCTCCAGTTCCATCAGCATCCGCTGAACCAAGGGTCCCACATAATCGAACACTCGTAGGTCCGGCGCATCCTCGTCGGTGCCCATCACCGGGATGCCCCGGGCGGCGCAGGCCTCCAAATCGACATCGCCGGGCCGCACCTCCCACGCCTCGCACATGGCGGGCACAACCGCCTGCGGCCCCATCATAGCCACGGTGGATTCATCAATCGGCCGCACCATGCCCAGGTTGGTGACAATGTGCGCCCGGCCCAGCTGCCGGGGATCCTTGCGGGTGACCATCGTAACCTGCTCCTGTACTCCGCAGTATTGGGCAAGCCGGCGGCAGTGGGCTTTCGCCGCCTCGGCCGTTCCGTACCGCGAGCCACGGGCGATGGCGTACACCTCTGCCCCGGCCATGGCAGCGATGACCGGGGTCACCGCATAGTTGCCGGTGGCGGCTTCGGTAAAAACTACCAAGCCGCGCAGGTCCAGCCGCAGTTCTCGGATAATCTCGGAGATTAACCGTCGCACCCGTTCCGGGTTTACCATTCCCTTCCGTCGCAAATGATTGACGGTGGTCCACTGTGTTCCCCCGCTGTTTGGTCTCATCGCTTCCCCTGTCCCGGATGACGGGATTCCACCAGGTCCCTGACCACGGCCGCTACATAGTCTGCTTCATCCTCGGTCAATCCGTTGTAGAACGGCAGGGCTACGGCGTGTTCATATATCTCGGCGGCCTTCGGGAAATCGGCAGGCCCGAAATTGTATTTATCTCGGTAATAGCCCAAAAGGGGGACGGCATAGGTCCCGATGGTTGCCTCAATGTCGCGCTGTCTCAGATGCTCGATGATCGTCCAGCTATCGATGGTATCAAATCGGACCACCAGCGATTGCCAAGCGCATCGGCATTGTTGAGAAGTTTGCTGAAAGGCCAGACCTGGTACCTTTTCCAGCAGCTTCCGATACCGTTCGTGAAGTTTTCGCCGTTCCTGAATCAACGGTTCGATCCGCCCCACCTGTTCCAGCCCCAGGGCGGCTTCCATCTCGTTCATTCGGTAGTTGAAGCCCGGCAAAATCAGATTGGGAACGCCGTCTTTGAACGACATGCCGTGGCTCCGTAGCATTCGCACTCGCTCGGCCAGCGCCTGATCCCTTGCCACTACCATGCCGCCCTCGGCGGTGGTGGCCACCTTTCGGGGGTGGAAACTGAAACATCCGGCTTCGCCGATGGTGCCGCACTTCCTTCCCAATATCTCGGACCCCAGGGCCCCGGCTGCGTCCTCGATCACCGCCAGAGATCGCTCGTGAGCCAGTTGCATCAGCGCATCCATAGGGGCTGGCACTCCGAACAGGTGAACCGGCATGATGGCCCGGGTCCTTCCTGTCACGGCCATCCTTGCCCGGCTGGGATCGATGGTGAAGGTCTTGGAGTCGATATCGGCAAACACCGGCCTGGCTCCGGTCAGCTCCACAGCGTTGGCCGTAGCCGGGAAAGTGTAAGCCGGGACTATGACCTCGTCGCCCGGCCCGATATCTAGAGCCAGCAGAGCCAGGTGCAACGCGGCCGTGCCCGAGCTCACCGCCGCGGCGTTTGGCGTCCCCAAGTATCCGGCGGCCAGATCCTCAAACTCTCGAACCCTCCGTCCCGAGACCAGGTAACCGTCGTTCAGCATCTCACCGAACTCCGCCAAGAGCTTCTCCCTGCCGGCGAATGAAGGTTTGGAGAGTCTGACTTTCATGGGGCCTGACGCTTCCGGTACCATTCGATGGTGGCGGCGATGCCCTGGTTCAGGTCCACCGCCGGGGAGTAGCTCAGTAATGACTTGGCTTTCTCGATGTTGGGAATCCTCAGTTCCACGTCCACATAGGTCTTGGGCACATGGACGATCTTGGAGGACGAGCCGGCCAGGTGTACGATCTTCTCGGCCAGGCCCAGAATGGTGATTGTGCCCCGGGGATTGCCGATATTGAATACCTCGCCCACCGCTTGGTCCCTCTCCAGGCACAGCAGGACGCCGGCAATCATGTCGTCGATGTAGCACCAAGAGCGGATTTGATCTCCCTCGCCGTGGATCTTCAGGTGTTCGTTCCTCACTGCCTGCACCGAAAAGTCATGGATGGCTCCCTCACCCACCTGTCCCGGCCCGTAGACGTTGAACGGCCGCACAGTTACGCTCCTCAGGCCGTGCTTCTGGTAATAGCTGTGCACCAAGTGTTCGCCGGCCAGCTTGCTGACGGCGTAGGTCCAGCGGGCCTCGCCCACCGGCTGCATGTTGGTGGCTGTTCGTTCGTTCACCCGCACCGCCTGGACACCGAACACCTCGCTGGTAGAGAAGTTCACAAGTCGCTCCACCTGAGGGATCCTGCCCAGTTCGTGCAGAGCCTTTAATAGGTGGTGAATGCCTATCATGTTGACTTCCATGGTGTGGGCCGGGTCCTGAATCACCGTGTCGATGCCGGCCACCGCCGCCATATGAAGCACTATATGAACTGTTGAAGGGATGCTGCTTTTGAGAAGATGGTAATCCAGAATATCGCCGGTGATGACCGTCAAGTTTGGATGATTGGATAATCCCGAATCCTTCAGGGAATCCCGGCGGAAGCTATCGTAGATGACAATCCGGTTGTCATTAATCAGCCTGCGGCAGAGATGAGCCGAGATAAACCCTGCCCCGCCGGTGATGAATATGGTTTTGTCTTTGATCATCAGTTATAATATTTAGTGATTTGTGAAGTACCCTGTGCCAAGAGCACAGGGTGTTGAAAATTATCAACAGCCTTAATATTTAAAACGCACGATACTCCATTTGCTATATTTTCTCTGAAGTGGCCCGATCTAGTATCCCGGCGACTACCGCGCCGGCCTCGTGGGTCTCCTCGAGCCATTTCCGGCTCCGAGCGGCCAGCCCGTTCCGATAGGAGTGGTCGGAGACCAGACGCTCCAGCCTTTCCTCGATGGTGTCCTCGTCGATATCCACCAGCGGGTGATTTTTAACCTCGCTGGCCATACGGGGCGCGATGGAAGTGGCTACTGGAATGCCCATAGCCAGCCACTCCAGGGTGCTGATGCCGTAGCCCCAGGGGCTGATCTGATCGATCCCGATGTCACAATCAGCCTTAGCTTTTAAGGCCTCGGCATGCGAAAGATTTTCGATCAACACCATTTCCACAGGATGTCGCTGGGCAGTATGTTCAATCGCTCGTATGATGCGTTCGGTCCCCTTGAGCGACCGGCTGGTGGGCGAATGCCCGATCCGCAGCTTCTCGCGTGCGGGTTTTGCGGCCACCGTAAACTGTGAGATGTCAAACGGCGCGTAGCAGTGAGCTATGTGTGGATGCAGGTCCAGGTGGTCCCATTCCAGAGTAATGTTCAGATCGGAAATCGCATCGATCTCTGGCATCACCCCCCGCACCCGCAGGTCGCTGCCCAGATAGCAACAGATCACTTTTTTCCCGGCCGCATGCCACTTGGGAATGATATTGTCTTTCTTTGAAAAACCCTGTCCGCCGTCCAACTGGTAGACATCAAATGAATCGAGGTGGTATTTCTTTATATACCCCTCTATCAAAGGCCGGGTCATCCGGTCCCGGAGATTTATTAGAAGGCCGGCCAAGCGATTGGCCGGCTTCCAAACTGGCGGAATCTGCAGGGGCTGGGCCAGGCCGGAATCCTGAAACGGTCTGGGTTTAGGATAACATATTTTTTTCAGTTTGGCAACAATTTCCGGCTTCCAGAAAGACAGGTTCAGACAGATGTCCTCCGGATACCGCTGCTGGCTCTGGTTCAGAGTCACCAGATGGCTCTCATACCCCAGCTTTCGCTCTGCTTGAACGAAAGCGATCGGTATCCCGGCGGTGTTGTATGGCGCGATGTGCAGGATGCGCATGTCCGGTCGTTATAACCTCAATTCATGAGTTTCTTTTATAAATCCGCCAGCCCCGAAACCTTCCTTGAACCGGCCCAGGTCCCAGTTGGGCTGCATGTTAATGGTGATGGTTCCCAAATCCAGATACTTGAATCCGTTCCCCCATCCCCATTTTATCACCTGGTGGCAGACCGAGTTCACCGGGCGGTGCTCCTGGTAATTTTGATCGTGGCTGATGTAGAAGGCCAGTATCACCTTTGAATTACAGACGAAGACCGTCATCCCGGCCACCGGGGTTTTGCCCAGATAGGAGGTGAATTGAAGGATGCTTTTCGGCAGCAGTTTTTTCAACCTTTTCAACTCGGCCAAGGTATGGGTGGGTTTGACCTCGTGTCGGGAGCCCAGGTTTTTCTCAAGAACGCGGTAGAACTCATCGATATCTTCACTGGCCCGGGCCGTGATTCCGGATCTGTACGATTTCCTGAGGGCGGTCCTAGTCTCCGGCCGAAAGCTGGATATGATGGATTCCTCATCGGAGAATTCCAAGGGAATGACAGCGGTGATCTCCCGCTTCAGGCAGGAATAGCCCAGCTGGGCCAGGCTGAAATCGATATACTGGTTGGGTTGCTGCATATAGATCAGCGGGGGCTGGGTGATCAATATCCGCTTGACCTCCTGACGGGACCAGTATTCGGTGGCCGCCTCGGCCATCCGGTTTATCTCGGCTATCCCCAGCCCTTTGGCAATCACCAGGCCGCCATAGGATGCTCCGCCGTACGAGATCACCGTTTTGTTGCCATGCTCGTCCTTGATCAGGGCCGGCATCACGGCAGCCAGCCGTGTACCGTCGTACAGCATCAGGTGATGGTTATCAAATCGGTCCTGGGGATGATAATCCAAAAACTGCTGCCGGTGAAATATTGTGCCATTATTGGCAGCAGCCACGAATTCCTCCCATTGGGGCCGGAGGTTATTTTTATAGGGTTTTATTTGTAACGTCATACTTCATGGTAAATCGGTTTATAGAAAACGGGAACTACCGACAGCAATTATCGTCTCCTATGCTTCACACGATAGAATATATCATAAACCGGCCCAATATTCCAGCGTTTTAAACCTCGTGAGGCATCTGCTTAATATGTTATCCCCCGGAGATGATTCACAAATTAACTTCTATTATGCCCAGTTGTCTATCATTGATTATACGTTTGGTATAACTGCCCTTTGAAGGCGCCAGATTATAAAGATCGCCATCAACAGCAACATAATGCTGAAAAGTTTAAAAAACCTGACAAATAAATCCCTTTAAATCTTGTATTCCTCAAATCGCTCCTTCTTGGCCCGGCAGATGGGGCAGACCGGCGGGGCCTCCGGCCGGGCGCAAAGATAACCGCAGACCTGGCAGCGCCAGGTTTTTATCTTTTCATTTTTCTGGACATTGGGGATTTCAGTCTTGTTGTCAACATCATCGCTTGATGTTTTTTTTGTCTTACCCGGCTTTCTCCTCTCCGGAATTGGATCCGGCGGCAGTCCCTGGTTGATATATCCCTGAGTGACATACAACGCACAATAGCAGCGCCCGAATTCTTTGAGATCCGGTTCGCGGTACCGGCAGGGGCAGATGATATCCAGGTCTTGCGCCCTGTCGCCCGAGGCCCTCCGGCAGGGACAGTTCCAGTAACCCAGCTTATCTTCGTTGGCGGAAATGCCTTCAATGATCCCCTCCAGTATCTCCCGGTCGGGGTTCAGAAGATATCCCTCTTTATCTGCCAATTTACGGATCTCGGCTTCGATCTCTATAACCGTCCTCATGATAATGCCTTTCTGATCTCCGGCTCCTTGAAACCTACTATGACTCGCTTGCCGTCTATTACCATGGTGGGAAAGGTCTGGGCGGGGTTGCACTTTTCTACCTCGGTCATCACCCGTTCTTCGTCTCGTTCCTCCAGAAGGTCGACAAAGATGAACTCATATTCCACATCCAGGTTGTCCAACAATTTTTTCGTCTTCCGGCACCAGACGCAGGTGGAAAGGGCATACAGCATGATCTTGTGCGTTTTGCTGGTCCCCTTAACCTTGGTGGGCGCATACATATTCTCTACCTCAATTGCCCTTTTTTCAGGGTCCTTGCTTTTTATCGGTTTTCGTGGCACTATCGACCGGCTGGATGTTCTGCACCGGCATCTCGTCCGCCCTCTCCGGTTTTCCCAGCAATAGAATGCCGGGGCTCTTTTTGGACGGGCGGCCCTTGAAGGAGGTCTTCTTTTTATGATAGGCCAGAACGTAAGACATGGGCTGGCCCGGCACTATCACCTGCCCGTTGGACAAAGTTAGGGGCATGGCGAACTCAATGACGGCGCCAGTGGAATTGGCGCCGGTGGCAAAGTTCACCAGCAAGGGTTTGTCTATGGGCTTGTGGGTTGACACCCAACTGCCCCCGTGCTCGTCCACCCGGCCACCGCCCGGCTTATGGTACCCGATGAACATGGCGGTGCCCCGGATCTTGCTGTTGCCGAAGGCGATGGCCACCCAGCCCTGGGCCGGACTCTGGAGGGCGACATAAAGCAGCTTGCCGTCGCTGACCCAGCTGACGCCGACGCCGGTCTGGGAATCCACGAAGTTCGTGGGGTATTCATCGGCCTCCACCTGGCCGTCAATTTTGACGTTCACCGTAGTCAAATTAAGAATGCCGTGCGGTTTGCTTTGGGCCCAGCAGAAAGCCGACAACGAAAGACCCAACGAAATCAGCATCAGTTTTCTCATTTTCCCTCCTTGAAATTTATTTTATCAGGCAATTAAGCACCTCCCCCACATACATCCGGTGATAATCCTTGATGGGGTAGTTCTTGTGAATCTCGGAGTCCAGGAATTTTTGGGGATCGATATCATGGTAATAGATCTTCCGGCACTCCAGCACCAGCCGGGCCTGTTCAAAATATACCGCTCCGGTGACCCCCGAAAGCGGTGTCAGCCCGGTCTCCTTCACCTTGTCTATGTTCCGGCCCGATTTGGACCCGCAGATATCCAACGCTTTCCGGTATTTCTCCGGGTAGACTGAAAGGCTGTAATAGTGTTCTTTCTCCATGAATCCGTAAGTATGGCGGTTGGGACGGACAAAACAGAAAGCCACCGGCTTATGCCATAGAATTCCCAACCCTCCCCAGCTGGCGGTCATGGTGTTGAAGGAATCGGCTTTGCCGGCGGTTATCAGCATCCAATCCTTGTCGACAAGCCGGAACACATTGTCATCCAACTGTTCGGGATCGATATTCTTGAATTCACTGGCCATGAATGCTCCTTGCCTTCTGATTTATTGTTGCTTCTGCAAAAGCGTTTTCTTTCGTATGACAAGTATTGCTGCATTACTCACGCCGGAATTTACTCTGAGGCTAGCGAAGGGACGTGCAGGCACGGAAGCGCTGATTTTCGGAACAATAATCCCGAAAAAAACGGTTTTAGGCCCTGGCCTTGGTATTTTCGGTAGTTCCGTGTTTTCGCTTACGCTGCTTGCAGGTCTTTTTCAAGTGCCGTAGCTTTAGCGAAGGCACTCAGTGGTTTGTTTAGCAGAGGTCTTTTATTGATCCTGTTCCGCCAGCCAGTCCAGAGCTTGATCGACGGTGTCGAACAGGTGTATCTTGCGTCCGATAAGCTTTGACAGCGTTTGATAAATCACCCTTTTAATCCCGGTAATTCCCACTGCGGCGCTGGCTTTTATAAAGGGAGTCACCTCCAGCGAGAATCTTTTAAGCCGGTCCACCGCCTGGGGCGAATAGTGGGTGTTGATCAGGACGGTCAGCAGCAGCACCGATTTGGGGGGCCGGGTGAAAATGATGCCCTGGGTCTGGTCGAAGACGGCGATATTCTCCTCTATGCTCTTGGAATCGGTCAGGTCCTGCACTAGGATCTCCCGGCCTTTGTGAGTCAGATATTTCACCCTATCCATATTAACGCTCCCTTGTTGTAAATTATTCCTGCCCGGCCAGCCACTCCTTGGCCGCTTCCACATCGTCGAAGGGCATGATCTTCCGACCGGTTATTTTGATTATAGTATTGAAGATCAATCGCTTGATGCCGGACACCCCCACCACCGCGCTGGCCTTGATGAAAGGAGTATTCTCTTTGGAATAGGTTTTGATGGCATCGGCCCCCGCTGTGTCATAGCGGGTATCGGTGACATTGGTCAAAAGGAGAACCGATTTTGGAGCCTGGGTTTTTATCAACCTGGTGGCGTTCTGCAGGGTCTCAATACTTTCATTGACATTCCTGATATCGGATATATCCACCACCAGTATATCCTTGCCGTTATGCTTTACAAAAGAGATTCTGTCCATATAGCAACCCCTTGTTATCTGAATTCAGTGATCAATGATTCCCTATCGTCCTTCTTTTGCTCCCCCTTCAGCAATGATATTCTCGACAACTGGGGCAGCTGTTTTTCCAAAGGAACCCTATTGTTTTTATAAATGATGCCGGTCGGTATCTTGTCTCCCCACTCCTGAGCTTTGGCGAAAGCGACCGTCTTGTCGTAGGGATCGTATTCAGGCGGGAGTTTATAAACGCGATCCTGGTACCATTTGAAAGTGTTGACCTTGTTGAAAGTGATGCATGGCTGCAGGATGTCGATGAAAGAGAAACCGGGATTCTTTAGGCCGGCTATAATCAGTTCGGTCAGCTGCCCGGCATCGCCGGCGAATCCCCGGGCCACAAATGAACATTCTGCGGCAATGGCCAGGGTCAGCGGTTGTTCCGGAAAATTGAGATTCCCCAGCGGAGTGGTGGGACTGACGAAGCCGAACTCCGAGGTGGGCGAGGTCTGGCCCTTGGTCAGTCCGTAGATCTGGTTGTTGTGGACCAGATAGGTGAGGCCTAGGTTCCGCCTGACGGCGTGGATGAAATGATTGCCGCCCTCGGCATAGCCGTCGCCGTCGCCTCCCTCGGCGATGACCTGGAGCTGGTGATTGGCCAGTTTGATGCCCTGGGCCACCGGCAGGGCCCGGCCGTGCAGGCCGTTGAACAGGTTGCATTTGATATAATGCGGCAGTTTGGCCGCCTGGCCGATCCCCGAACTGAAGGCCAACTGATGGGGCGGTATATCCAGGTCGGATAAGGCCTGCTTGAGAGCCTTCAGGATGGAGTCGTTGAAACAGCCGGGGCACCAGGCTATCTCATCCGGGCTATGATAGATTTTGCTTTCATTCATCTCAGTCATAAATTACCATAACTGTCGATAATATATTTTGCCGTTATGGGACGGCCGTCTCCACTTTTGTATATATTAACGTCCATCGTATATCTCTTTTATTAGGAATCCATGAAGACAGGAATTATTTTGAAATCACTCTTTTCACATCCAAAACCAATTTGCCGAAGTTCAGCAATAATCCGTGCTCCAACTTCAATGCTTTCAGGTACGATCTGACAATGGCAAAATGTATGTCTTCGAATTTTTTATCGCTTTAAGTTCGACCACTATGGTTTTCTCCACCAGGATATCCAATCTATGTTTTCCCACTTCTAACCCGTCATATTCCACAGCCACTTCCATTTGCTGGTCAACGAACAGGCCGATTTTTCTAAGTTCATTGACCAGCGCATTCTCGTATATCGATTCGATGAAACCCGGTCCCAGTTTTTTATGAACCGTTATCGCGGCTCCGATTATTGCCTCGGTAAGTTTTTCATGTTCTAATGCCATAATACCATGTATTTTATTTTCCTGTATTCCTGGCTTCCTTATAGGAATCAGTCTAGTGCTTCGTAACTATCAACTATATACTTGGCCGTTATTGGTCGGCCGTCGAATTTTCTTATCGCGCCCGAGGCCTTGATCCCCAGTTCGGTCAGCAGCAGTTTTTCCGTCTGCCCGGTGGCGTTCTGCTCCACCACGACTATTTTGGAGAATCCTTTGGCGGTTTCTCCGATTCCGGCGGAAAGCGGGTAGGCCTGGCCGATATGCAGGCCGGATATTTTTTCGCCCTTTCTGGCCAAAGTCTCCACGGCCTCGATGACCGGCCACTTGGTGGTGCCGAAGCCTATCAGCAGCACTTCATCGCCTTCCCCGCACACCAGCGGTTCCAGCGATTCCTCCTGCAGGCCGTGAAGTTTCTTCATCCTCTTGGCCATCATCTGCCTGCGGACCGAAGCGCTCTCGGCAATATGCCCCTCCTCGCTGTGCTCGTCGCTGTCCCAGTAGCCCACTGCGCCGGGACTGCCGGGGATCAGCCGGGGTGAGATGCCATCCGGGGTGGGGTGATATCTTTTATATTCTCCCTTAGTTTGATCCCATCTATCGAGCAACTTTCCCCGGTCTATACTCAACAGACTTGTATCGATATCGTCAACCGTCCAGTAGGAATCGTTCAGGTTCTGGTCGCCCAGAATTATCACCGGGATCTGGTAGCGGTCCGCCAGGTTGAAAGCCTGATTCATGCAATAGATTGCTTCTTCGGCGTCGCCCGGCGAAAGAATGGCCCGGGGAAATTCTCCGTGCCCGCCGTACAGAGAGAACATCAGGTCGCCCTGCTCGGTGCGGGTGGGAAAACCGGTGGCCGGGCCGGGCCTCTGGGCCAAAAAGATGACCAGGGGGGTCTCGGTCATCCCGGCCAGGGACAGCCCCTCGGTCATCAGGGCAAAGCCGCCGCCGGAGGTGGCGGTCATGCTGCGCACCCCGGCGAAAGAAGCGCCCAAAGCCATGTTGATGGCCGCGATCTCGTCCTCGGCCTGTTCAACGATAATGCCCAGCTCCTGCTGCTTGGAAGCGATGTACTCCATGATGCCGGTGGAGGGCGACATGGGATAGGCCGACATGAATTTAAGCCCGGACAGAATGGCCCCCAGCCCGGCGGCTTGGCTGCCGTTCATCAGCAGCCTGGCTTGCGACCTTTCACTTTTTACTTTCAACTGACAATAGGGACAGGTTCCTTCCGGGAAATTTTTCCGGGCATATTCATAGCCCGCCCGGGCCGCCCGGATGTTGGCCTCCACCATGGCGTCTCCCTTGGCGGCAAAGATGTCGCCCAGGGTGTCGGCCAGTACGTCGAAATCGTATTCCATCAGGTTAAAGCACACCCCGCAGGCCACCGCATTGACCATGATCCGGTTCTGTCCGGCCTCGGTTGCCAGCTTTTCCAGCGGCACCGGAAAAAGATTCTGGTCGTCGTCATGATATTTGATCTTATCCCCGTCAAAAACAATCACTCCGTTGGAGATCATCTCCCCGGAGTGAAGCTTGATGGATTCCGCATTCAAGGCTATCAGGATGTTGGTTTCCTCGGCCAGCCCGCCCACCGGGTGGTCGGAGATGCGGATGGTGGAGAAATTATGCCCGCCCCGGATCCGGGACATCAGATCCTGGTAGCAGTAGATGCGATATCCCTGGCGGGTGAGAGAGCGGGCCAGGATGGTGGAGATGGTCTGCATCCCCTGCCCGGCCGCCCCGGCTATTTTGATGGTGAGGTCGATCATTTTTTCATTTAGCCCAGTCCTTAAGGGCCGGGCTAAATTATAAATCCTCCTAAAGGTCCAGCTCCTCGCCCTCCCTGGTCCCGAACAATTTAATCTGAGTGGTCCCCTGCATCTGCTTGATGATCTCGTCCAGCTGGTCATCGGTCCGCTCCGGGTCGTGATGGAAGAACCCCAGCCGTTTGACCCCGGCCTCCTCGGCCAGTTTTATGGCTTCGCTGAAGGTGGAATGCCCCCAGCCCCGGGTCCTCTTCATGTCCTCTTCGGTGTACTGGGCGTCATGCACCAGAATGTCCGCCCCTTGGCAGAAGGCCACGAAATCGCTGAACGGAGTGATGGGGTTGGCCGCCTGCAGTTCGTTGTCGGTGATGAACACGAAGGTCTTCTTCCCGTCCTTGATGCGCAGGCCGTGGGTGGGCACCGGATGGTTGTTCAGGATGGTGTCGAAATGCACCCCGCCGAAATCGAAGCCCTTGGCGTCGATGATCTCGTACTTGACCTGGGATTGCACCTCCTGCAGGTCGGCCGGGAAAACGTAACCGTCCATCTGGTTGTAGAGGGTCTGGTACAGCCGGTCGAAGCCGTCGTTGGCGCTGACGAACATCAGTTTGAAACGGGGCATGTAAATGGGAAGGAAGAACGGCAGGCCCTGGACATGGTCCCAATGGGCGTGGGTGATGAAGATGGGGATGGTGGCCGGATCCTTTTCCTTTAACAGTTTGATCCCCAGCTTCCGGATCCCGGTGCCGCAGTCGATGATCATCCGGTAGCCCCCGGTGGTGATCACCTCGGCGCAGGTGGTGTTGCCGCCGTAGCGGCTGGTTTCGCAGCCCGGCGCCGGGATAGAGCCCCGCACCCCGTAAAATGTGACCTTCATTCGTCCCTCCCAGTTGTATTGATTGTATAATAAACAATACTCATATTTCTTTGTATTTCTGATAGATCTCCATCACCCCGTCCATCCCCTTTTCAAAGGCGCTGACCACCACCGGATCGAAATGGGTTCCCGAGCCGTCTTTGATTATCCCCATGGTCTCTTCAATGGTCATGGCCGCCTTGTATACCCGCTTGTTGGACAGCGCGTCGAATACGTCTGCCAGGGCCACTATACGGCCTTCGATGGGGATGTCCTCGCCATTGACCTTGTCGGGATAGCCGGTGCCGTCCCACTTTTCATGATGGCTCAGGGCGATCTTCAGGGACAGCTGCAGCAGGGGAATGTTGGAATCCTTTAATATTCCGGCTCCGATGGTGGTGTGCGATTCCATGATGACCCGCTCGTCCGGGGTCAGGCGGCCCGGCTTTAGTAATATGCCGTCCGGGATGCCCACCTTGCCGATGTCATGCATCGGGCTGGAGAGTCTGATCAGCTCGACTTTGTCGGGAGACATTCCCATCTTTTCGGCAATGATGGCCGAGTAATGGCTCATCCGGCGGATGTGGTTGCCGGTCTCCTTATCCCGGTACTCGGCGGCGATGCCCAGCCTAAAAATGGTGTCTAAGTGCGCCTCCCGGATGTCGTCGTTGAGTTTGGCGTTCTTGATGGCCACTGCCGCCTGGGAGGCCATGGATAACAGCAGCTCCTCGTCGCCCCGGCCGAAGGGGATCACCTGCCCCGCCGGGTCCATGGCGTTGATCAGCTGAAGAACGCCGATGATGCCTCCCTCGTTGTCCTTCATGGGCAGCTGGATCATGGAGCAGGTGCGGTATCCGCTGCGCTGGTCAAAGGATTTGTCGAAATGGTATTCGGCGCCCTGGGGGATCCGGTAAGCATCGGGGATGTTGACTATAATCCCGTTGTTGGCCACGTAGCCGGAAAGGCTCTTGTTTGAAATGGGAATGTTGAATGGCTTGAATGGTTCGGCCTGCTGGGATTCGCCCAGCTTTTTGGCCAGGGTGTCGTTCTGACTGACCACGAATTTCAGGGAATCGCCCTCTTTTATATACAGGCTCCCGGCATCGCAGTTGGCCAGCTCCCGGGCCTGGGTAACTATGATATCCAGCAGCTTGTTCAGGTCGCGCACCGAGGATAGGGCGATCCCTATTTTGACCAGCTTTTCCAGGGCTGTGCCGCATTGTTTCATAGGCCTAATCCCCTGATATGATTATCTTGAAGCGGTTTCCCAATATGAAACCAAGGTCAACCCGGCATATCTGACCGGGGCAAAAAGACATCCGGCTTGTTGTGCCCCTTGATATTTATTCCTAAAACAAAAGGGACGAGGACTATTCATCCTCCTCCCCGCCTTCCTCCTCGAAATCGTCGTCGATGATCTCGAAAATATCCTGCGACGCGCCGCAATCCGGGCAGACCCAGTCCAGCGGAAGATTGTCGAAATATGTCCCGGGCCTGACGTCTCCGTCGGGGTCACCCGTCTCCGGATCGTAAATGTAACCGCAGACGTTGCACTTGAGCTTCATGATGTCCTCGTCATTGTGTTTTTGGTATTTAAGGTTTGGTGATCTTGCCCAGCAATTGATCCCGGGCGATCAGCTTGTCCAGCTGCATCAGATAGACGTCGCGGTCGCCGCCCCGGTCCGAATCGTACAGCATCTTTTTGCCGTCGGGTGTGAAGCCGAAGACGAAATCCTCAGAAGTATTGTTGGTCAACCTGAGGGAACGCTTCTGATCCGGTTGGTAGAGATATATCTCGTCGTTGCCGTCACAGACAGAGACATAGGCTATAGATTTGCCATCCGGCAGAACTATGGTCGGTATCCCCGAACGAAATGACGGAATATTGATCTCGGTCGTCCGGCCGTCGCTGATATCAACCGACAGCAGGAAGCTTTGGTTCTTGCTCTCTCTCTGCACTATCAGGCGGCCTGGGCAGAGGCCGAAATAGGCCACCTCTCCGGTTTGATCCTCAAAAAGAACCTGGGGTGAATTTTCTTTTTTGGGGCTGCCTGACCCCAGAGCCATTCGCCACACGGCATATCTGCCGGAGCGGTCGGAGACCCAGAAGACCTCCTGGCCGTCGGGCGAAAAGCAGGGCAGCCAGTCATCGCTCTTGCTGTAGGTCTGCCGGGTTTCCTTTTTGGCTGCCAGGTCGTAGAGATATATCTCATCATTGCCTTCGCGGTCGGAGACGAACAGCAGTCGGCTGCCGTCGGGCGAGAACGACGGCCCGTAATCCACCGCCGGGTTGCTGGTGAGCCTCTGCTGGCTCCCGCCGTCGCCGGACATGATGTAAAGTTCGGTATTACCGTCCCGCTTGGACGAAAAGGCGATTTTCTTCCCGTCGCCGGAGATGGCGGGAAAGGCGTCATTGCCTTTGGCCTCGGTCAGCTTGTCCGAGGGGTAGGGATCCAGGCCCAGATACAGGGATATCCTCTGGCGCAGCAAAGTATCGTCGGCCATCTCCGGATTCAGCTGAGCCAGTATGGAGTATTCCTTTATGGCCAGTGCAGCCGAGTCGCACAGGCAGTAGGTTCTGGCCAGCAGATAGTGGGCGGTGGCGTTTCGGGGATTTCTGGTCACGGCCTGCTCGAATTGAACCAGGGCCCGGGAGAGGTCGCCCATCTCCAGAAACTCCCGGCCCTTGGTTACGGCCCCCCGGTCTCCGCAGCCGAAAGCAGCGAATATCAGGGTTGAAACTATGGCGGCCCTTATGACCCGGATCATTTCCGTTTTTTCTTTACTGTTTTGACAGGGGCCGGCTTCTCCCAGGGGAACAATGCAAACAATTTTTCATCGTTGGTGTATTCCAGTATCTTGCCTTCCAGAATCAGGTTGTTGTAGCTTTTCAGCAAGGCCCGGCAGGTCTGGCTGTTTCGGCTTAAGCCCGGCTTATAGCCGTCCAGCTGTTTCTGCAGGCTGGTCTGCTGTTTGGCCAGGGCGTCCATCTTGGGCTTTTGTTTCTTGGCCAGCAGGCTGTTGTTCCGTATTGATTGCCTGAGGTCGGACAGCTGCTGCTTTGTATCAGCCAGCCGGCTGTTGGCATCGACCGCCCTGACCTCCAGGGTAAGGAAAGCCACATCGGCATTAAGGCAGGAATCCATGGCTGCATTTATGGCCGGGTATTTTTTCAACTCCTTGGAGGCTTGGTTGTCCGTTAGCATCTTCTGGCTGCGGCCGATGAGCTCGTTATAGCTGGGAATATATTGGGCCTTTTGTTCGGCGGCCGAGGTCCCGACCTTGTCCCTGATGGCTCCTATCTCCTGATGCAGGATATAGAAGTTAAGAACATTGGGGGTTATGCCCTGGGAGATATCGGCCTTTTTTTTGCCGCAGCCCATGGCCGCCATAACCGTCAGGGTCAGGGCCATCACTGCGCACTTGGCTAACGCTTTTTGTTTCATTTTCCCCTCATTAGAAATGTCCATAATCCATTTTATTCATACCGGCGGCAAATGTCAATAAAAATATATTGCCTTTTAATAAACCATATGCTATAGTCTTACCTGTTGATAACATTAGCACGAAATATTTGAAAATGTCAAGGTGATATATTTTATTTCCGATGTCCACTTGGGTTCGTCCGGGCACTCCGGAAGCGACCGGGAGAAACTGGCCAGGTTAAGCCTTCTTTTCGACCGGATGGCGGGTCCGGACGACAGGCTTTTTATTCTGGGCGACCTGTTTGATTTCTGGTTCGAATACCGCACCGTGATCCAGAAGGAACACCTGGAGATCATCGGCCTGTTGAAGAGTTTGCCGTCCCGGGGGGTGGCGGTCGATCTGCTGGTGGGCAACCACGATTTTTGGATAGGGGATTTTCTGAGCCGGGAGCTGGGAATAACGGTTCACCGCCAGCCCTTGGTCCTGGAGGCCGGCGGCAAAAAAATGTTCCTGGCCCACGGGGACGGCCTGGGAAAAGGCGACCGGGGATATAAAATGCTGAAGATCTTTCTGAGAAATCCCTTTACCATCTGGCTGTACCGCCTGCTGCATCCCGACCTGGCCGTTCCTTTTGCCAAATGGTTCTCGCAGGTCTCCCGCAACCACCTGACCAAGGGTATGCATCTCGACCCCGGCCCTTTGATAGAGGTGGCCAGAGAAAAATTCGCCTTGGGATTCGATTTCGTACTGTTGGGACACACTCACCTGCCGATGGTTCACGAGGAAGACGGCAATATCTATATCAACCTGGGGGATTTTATCGACAACTTTTCCTACGCGGCCTACCGGGATGATGTTTTAAGCCTGGAATATTTAAAATAATCAATATATTTTTCCGGAGGTTTTATCATGACCGCCATCACCAAGATCCACGCCCGGGAGATCCTGGATTCCCGGGGCAACCCCACGGTCGAGGTGGACTGCCACCTGGAATGCGGGGCCATGGGACGGGCCGCCGTGCCCTCCGGGGCCTCCACCGGACAGCACGAGGCCCTGGAGCTCCGCGACGGCGACGCTAAGAGATATCTGGGCAAGGGCGTGCTCCAGGCGGTGAAGAACGTCAACCAGATCATCGCCCCAAAACTTATCGGCTGGGACGCCCTGGAGCAGGTAAAGATCGACCAGGCCATGCTGGAGATGGACGGCACCCAGACCAAATCCAAGCTGGGAGCCAACGCCATCCTGGGCGTCTCTTTGGCGGTGGTCCGGGCCGCAGCCCTTGCCCTGGATATCCCCCTCTACCGCCACATCGGCGGGGTGGATGCCAGGCTGCTGCCGGTGCCAATGATGAATTTTTTGAATGGCGGCAAGCATGCCGGATGGAATATCGAGATGCAGGAGTTCATGATCGTGCCGGCCGGAGCCGAAAATTTTTCCCAGGCCATGAGGATGGCCGCCGAGACCTTTCATACCCTGGCCAAGCTGCTCAAAGAGAAAGGTTATCCGACCACGGTGGGCGACGAGGGAGGTTTTGCCCCGCCCTTAAAGACCAACCAGGAAGCCCTGGAGATGCTGACTCAGGCCATCGAAAAGGCGGGATACCGCCCCGGGGAGGATATATTCCTGGCCATGGATCCGGCCTCCACTGAGTTCTATGAAAAGGGATACTACAAAGTGGATGGCAAAAAACTCAGCTCGGCCGAGATGGTGGATCTTTACGAAAAATATGTCAATAAATATCCGGTGGTCTCCCTGGAGGACGGCCTGGCCGAGGATGACTGGGAAGGATGGAAACTGCTGACCGACCGGCTGGGCAAAAAGATCCAGCTGGTGGGCGACGACCTGTTCGTCACCAATGTCAAGCGCTTGAAGATGGGCTTTGAAAAGGAAGTGGCCAATTCCATCCTGATCAAGCTGAATCAGATCGGCACCCTGACCGAGACCCTGGACTGCATCCGGCTGGCCAAGCTGAACGGCTACACCACCGTCATCTCGCACCGCTCGGGAGAGACCTCCGATTCCACCATCGCCGATGTGGCGGTGGCGGTCAACGGCGGCCAGATCAAGACCGGCTCCATCTCCCGCAGCGACCGCAGCGCCAAGTATAATCAGCTGCTGCGCATCGAGCAGGAACTGGGGTCGGCCGCCCAGTACCCCGGCAGATCCATATTCAATTGATACAACACCATGCCCCGTTCCGGCGCACATAGGAGCAGCTCCACCAAGGCCGTTCTGGCGCTGGTGATATCCTCATTTGTGATCTTGATCCTGATGTTCGGAATGGGACGCTACGGCTGGATATCCATGCTCCGGGTCGACCGTCAGCAGAAGCGGATAAAAAAAGAGATGCTGGCCAACCTGGCCCACAGCGAGATCCTGTGTCGGGAGATCAAGCGTTTGAGGTCCGACAGCTTTTATCTGGAATCCCAGGCCCGGGAGAAGCTGGGGATGACCCGGCCCGGAGAGACCTCGTACCGCTTTTACCCGGCCGACTCGCTTAAGAAAAGACCTTGACTTTAGGCCCGATCTTTGGTATCATTGCACAGTTGATTTTAATAAACGTCGCGGGGTGGAGCAGCCTGGTAGCTCGTTGGGCCCATAACCCAAAGGTCGGAGGTTCGAATCCTCCCCCCGCTACCATAAATATAGACCCTAGTAATGAGTTTATAGGCACTAGAAACTTTACTAGGGTTTCTAAATGTGTATAATCGCATGAATAATTTTACTGATCTGCAGGTTTGGCAGAAATCTCACCGGCTCTTTTTAGATTTCATCAAAGATATCGGCGTATTACCTAATAACCGGGTGACAACGGTTTTGATCGACCAGACCGTTCGCAGCGTCAGTTCAATCAGCGCAAATATTGCCGAAGGTTTCGCTTCCAGGAATCCAAAAGAATACTGCCGTTATTTGGATATCGCCCGAAAATCTGCCAGCGAATCGGAGAACTGGTTTCTGAAATTTCGCGATTCCGAGATTACGGATAAAACTCTGGCGCAGACCCGAATAGATGCCTGCATTGAGATTAGTAAGATGATTTACGGTTTGATCAAGTCAATTAAAAACCCAAATAACTCGAAACTATAAACTATTGCCCAGGGCCTAAAAGCAGTGGCGGCTTAGCTCAGTTGGTTAGAGCAGCGGAATCATAATCCGCGTGTCCGGGGTTCAAATCCCTGAGCCGCTACCATAAAATACGAAAGCCAGACATATGTCTGGCTTTTTTTATTTGGGTCGTTGTCGCAACATGTGTATGGCAAAACGCCGGGGATCTGCATCGGTTCAATAATGATTGATTTGCTGGCAAATCCTAAATTTAATCCATAATCTTTTTTTGCTTGCTTTTATATTCGTTTGATATTATATAAATTAAGATTGACATTATAGATGAAACACCACTGATACCCCAAACGTACAGCATGTGTAGCAACGGTTTCCCATTTGCGAACACCGCTATTAACATATAGACTGCTGAGATTATAAATATTGACATTATTCCAATAAACAATATTCTTAATACTTTACTCATTTTGCTCCTTTATTTTATAATTCTATTGAAATAATATCCAAACTTACCAAGGAAGGGCAGAAGGTTTAGAACCCACTCCTACGCTATGGCCAAAACACTGGCAAACAAACCATTGTCTATTATTTCGTTCGATACGAAATAATAGATCGGGTATGGGGGCGGTTGGCGGCATTGGGCAACGAATAAAATATTAAGAATAAAGTCTGTCTTAAAATCAATTCATGAACAACTACTAATAACCGTTAGCTCAACCGCCCCCAAGACTTCCGACCCCACCCTTCCCTCCCCGCATCCAGACTGTGTCATAATCGGAGCGGGAAGTAGGATAAAAGGCAAGTTGGGGTTGAGATATCAGTAACTTGACTTATCGGCGGGAAAATGTTGCTGTAAA
>JAGVNJ010000023.1 GCA_020053305.1 Candidatus Edwardsiibacteriota bacterium
TCTACAGAAACGGCCCCATCATGTACGGAGTTATTTTAAGCATCCCAAAGCGTCCTATGCTGCATAACTCTTCACATATTTATTTGCCGGAGTAATAAATAAGTGAACATCATTTCTCCTTTGATTTAACGGTTAATTATATCCTTTCAGCCCCAAATATGTGCTCAAGCCAGAGCTTTGGCTATTTTCTCGGCCAATTCGGCCATCCGATAGGGCTTCTGAACGAAGGCTTTTATGTCCATTTCGTTTATCATATGGTTGTTCCGGCCCTCGCCAAAGCCGGAGGAAACGACCGCTCTGACGTTGGGGTTTATCTGCCTTATTTCCGACAGGGCTTCGCTCCCGTTTTTGACCGGCATTATCAGATCCATGATCACCAGATCAATCTCATTTTCATGCCGGCGGTAATAATCCACCGCTTCTTGGCCGTTGCAGCAGACGGCAACTTCATAACCAAGCTTGACAAGCATAGTGCCCGCCATAGCCCTGATCATTTCCTCGTCCTCCACCAAAAGTATCCTGCCGTGTCCGGTAACCTGCAGGCTTGGTTTATCCGGCGTCTTTTCTGCAGGTGATTCGCCGGAGACCGGCAGGTATAGCTTTATGATAGCGCCCTGGCCCGGCTCGCTATATATGTTTATTCCGCCTTTATGGTTCTTAACAATTCCGTAAACGGCCGCCATGCCGAGGCCGGTTCCCTTGCCCTGTTCCTTGGTGGTGAAGAACGGCTCGAATATCCGCTTTTTTATCTCATCGCTCATTCCGCATCCGTTGTCGCTCACCGAAATCTGGATGTACTTTCCCGGCTCCAGCCGGTATCCGTGCGACAGCGCAAAATCATCTTCAATTTCCGCCGTTTCGGTGGCAAAGGTCACTACGCCGCCCTGGGGCATGGCATCCCTGGCGTTTATTCCCAGGTTCAACAGAGCATTCTCCAAATTGGCGGGATCGCCCAGCATGTCGGCATTCTGTGCGCCGAATTTCTTTTCTATCTTTATCCTTTTGTCAATCGTGACAGAAAGGATCCCGATGGCGTCGTCAATGATCTGGTGCAGGTTGACCGCCTTGGTCTGCACCTGGCCCTTGCGGGAAAAAGACAGCAGTTGTTTGGTAAGGCTGGCGGCATGTTCCGCCGCCGACAGGATCTTGTCCAGATAAACCGTGTGCTCCGGCAGGCTGGTCAAGTTGTGCTTCAGCAGCTCCGCGTTTCCCATTATGCCGGCCAGCATGTTGTTAAAATCGTGAGCCACCCCGCCGGCCAGCTGCCCCACGGCTTCCATCTTTTGAGACTGCCGCAGCTGGTCCTCTAATAGTTTTCTTTCGGTGATATCTGTGGCCACCCCGCCCATCAGGACCGGGTTGCCCTTTTCATCGGTGATCAAGGATTTCCTGTCGTTAAGCCACCGGATTTTGCCATCGAGCCGCACGATGCGGTATTCGGCATGCGCCTGTCCTTTGATGAACAGATCCCGGGAACTCTGCTCGGCAATTCCGCGGTCATCCGGGTGCACCATTTCGATCCAGAGACGGGGATTATCGCGATAGGCCTGCGCCGAATGCCCGTATATCCTTTCGAACGAATCATTGATATCAATCACATGATCCCCGTTCGGCGAAGCCGACCACACCACGTCGTTGAGTTTCGCCGTTAACTGGTTGAACCGTTCGGTGGCCGCCTTCAGGTCGTCCACGGCCCTTTTGCGGGCGGTGACATCCTTGCCGATCCCCAATACCGCCTGCGGCTGGCCGTCCCGGTATACTACGGTGCCGGTAGACTCCACCCATACCCGGGTCCCGTCCTTTCGGATGATTTCGAGATCCAGCGGACGGGAAAGCCGGCCCTCCTCTTTCAGTTCTCCCAAGGCCGTAGTTACGTTTTGGGTATGCTGGGGATTGGCGACCAGTTTTGTAAAATCCAGAAACGGCAGCTCCTCCTTGGAATAGCCTATCAGCTCCAGGGTGGCTTGATTGGCATCCAGCATCTTTCCTTGGAAATCATGCAGGTAAACCGCTTCCAGATTGCTGTGAAACAAGGCCTCAAACCGGCGTTCGCTTTCCTTTAATTTTTCCTCCGCCCGCTTGCGCTCGGTGATATCGGAGGACAATATGAACACCCCTTCCGGCACCGGCTGGATGGAAAGCTCGAACCAGCCCTGGGACCCGTCGGGAAATACGAATTCATTCTCCATGCTGTGGGAAACGCCCTCTTCCAGGCATTTCTTGATTGCGGCGAAACCCAAGGTGGCCTCGATGCCGGGCCACATGTCCATGTAACGTTGACCCATCAGCTCTTTTTTGGGACACCGATTATGCCTTTCGGCTGCGTCATTGATATACACATAGCGCCAGTCCTTGCCGATTATCTGGCAGCCTTCCATCATGTTGTCCATGGTGCCGCGCAGCCGGGTCTCGCTGATTCTAAGCTCTCCGCTGCGCCGGTCGACCAGTTCCTCCAGATGCTCCCGGTGCTGCTGCAGTTGTTCGTTGGACGCCCGAAGCTCTTCTTCGGCGGCCATCAGCTGCTGGTTGGAAGCTTCCAATTCCTCGTTGGATACCCTTAACTCATCCTCAACAGCCAAAAGCTGCTGGTTGGAAGCTTCCAATTCCTCGTTTGTCGCAAGCAATTTTATCTCCGCCTGCCGGCGGCCGGTAACATCACCGGATAGCATGAAATACAGGCCTGCCAGCAGCGATAGTTGCAGAAAGATGCCGGTCAGCATAACCGCTGCAGCGCCCCGGTAATTACGGGCCAGCATATTCTGTCTTTCATGCAACCGATCGTTTTCACGTTGGTTCATGGCCGCCGCGATCTGGCGAATGCTGTCCATTGCGGCCTTCCCTCTGCCGGTGGACACCATGTCCGCCGCCGACTTCCCGCCGCCCCGTCTTAAGGCAATGCTATATTCCATAAAGGCATATTTGCGCCGTGTAAGCGCAGACAAGGCATCTACGGATTGCCGATGCTCCCCATCTGCGGCGGCAAGTTCTCCGACAAGTTTCAATTGCTCGGGCACCTTTGATTCTGATTCCTCATAGAGCTTAAGAAAAGCGTGGTTGCCGGTTATCACAAATCCCCGAGAACTGGTTTCGCCATCTTTGATCTTGGACAGCAATTCCTCCAAAGCCAGCTGGAAATCTCTGGTTTGCAGCACTTTTCTCTGCGTTTCCTGGGAGGCCCCCATATAGCGCAATGATACGGCGGCCATCGTTAAGACAAGCATTAACGCCAGAACAAATCCAGCCCTGGTTATTTTTTCTATTCTTTCCTTAGCGGCTGATTGGCTCGGGTCCTGGGCCGCGGCATATATCCCGGCCGCGGCAATAAGCAAGCCGGTTGCGGTATGCGCGGCCATGGCCGTAATCGAAAGGTAGGCATAAAAAGCGGTCAACCCTGCCGCGTATCCTATCAGGGCTATCGAAGCCGCGCTTCCGGCAACCAGCGAAAGAAGTCTCGCGACCCACAGCTTCTTGCTGCGCAGAGACAGCAAGGCGGAAAACAACAAAACATAACAGATAGCGGTATTTACCGCCATCCTGCCGGGATAGGCGGTGGCAACCGCACCGGACGCTTCGGTAAAAAGCAATTGGTCGATGCCCGTATCAATGCGGAAGGCATATTCGACAATGGTGGCACAGGCGATGGCTAAGCCCAAATAGCAGGCCCAGCGGGACAGCAATAAAAGTTTTTTGCCTGTCATCGGCAGCCGTTGAAGGCCGAGCGACAAACCCAGAAGCACAAAGCACAGGGCCGTGTTGGCTTTCATCGTCACCCAGCCCGGCACAATGCTCTTCAAGGCATGAACGTCCAGCACCCAGCCGATCAGCACCGCCAGCCCGATGGCGGCCGACATCATGGCCGCCAGCGTCGGCCAGGACATCAGCTTTTTTTTATCGGCAGCAAAATTGTCTGTCATTATTTCTAAACCTCCCGATAGGATTTGATGAGCTTTTGCCGAAGCTGCCGTTTGTAATATTCGGTGATTATGTTTACAAGGGTTTTGTTCTATGGCTTCTGTCACCACTTCGAAAGTTTGATCTTTGCCAACCTCAGTGCAGGCCCTGGGATCTCTGTCCGACCAACAAGCCGAACGGGTGACGATCTTCTACATTCAATATTCTATATTCTGGATTCTATGTTCACACATTCCGCTTTCGCTTCCATGTTTGGCTTCCACGAGCGCCAAAGCTTTAGCAGAGGCGCTCAGCCAGTCAGGCATGCAGTCTTCTCAGTGCGACAGGCAATTATTCTTTAAACTGCCCCGCTTGTCATTCCCTCAAAAGAGGGAATCCATGGCTTTTCACCGCAGAGGCGCGGAGACACCGAGAAATTACTTAGTGGTATAGTCATTGCGAGGAGGCTTTTTTATGTTCTAACGAAGCAATCCGGATTCCTTTTTACCGCAAAGCATGCCCTGAGTGCCACACTGAGTTTATCGAAGTGCCGAGTCGAAGGGACGCAAAGGACTTTTCAACTTTATTCTGACGTGCCCGGCCCGCATCTCCCCTAATAAGGGGAGAGTAAGAGGGGTGTCCTGGGGCCTTTGAACTCATCCCCTCCCTTCTCTTGTCAAGAGAAGGGAGTTGAGGGTTGAGTTAGATTATCAAAGACACAAAGGCACGGAAGTTTTTACCCTTTAGACCTTAAACTAATGTATCGTCATTCAGAGCCTGGCGCCACGCCTGGCAGGTCGAACGGGTGGCAATCTTCTACATTCAATATTCTATATTCTGGATTCTATGTTCACTCATTCCGCTTTCGCTTCCATGTTTGGCTTCCACGAGCGCCAAAGCTTTAGCAGAGGCGCTCAGCCAGTCAGGCATGCAGTCTTCTCAGAGTGACAGGTCTTTAAACTTAAAACAGTGAACTTTAAACTACCGTATCGTCATTCTGAGCGTTGCCCCCTGCATGACAAGCCGAAGAATCTCTATCTCCCGGCGCAGATCCTTCGCCAGGGAGAACAGAAGCCGTCCTCAGGATGACGCGCTTTTTGGCTTTTCATTTGCCCCACCTGTCATTCCAGCGCAGGCTGGAATCCATGTTCTTTCTGGATGCCCGTCTTCACGGGCATGACAATATGAGTTACTGGCCAATTCAAATGCCGAAATTATAATTACTTTGGCGTTGCCTCGGCCGTATCCGACTGCTTGTTCAGGGGCAAGAATAAGGTGAACTTGGTGCCCAGGCCGGCCTGGCTCTCCACGTTGATCTGACCCTGGTGCTCCTCGATGATCTTCTGGATGATGGCCATGCCCAGCCCGGTGCCGGCCTGTTTGGTGGTGAAGAACGGCTTGAATATGGCCCCGATATTTTCCGGCGGGATGCCGCAGCCGTCGTCGGATACGGTCAGTTCAATCCCCGGGCCGTCGGAACTGCTCTTTTCGGCCGCCGCTATCTCTATCCGGCCGCCGTCATTGATGGCCTCGATGGCGTTGTTGGTCAGATTGAGAATGACCCTTTCTAATCTGACCGCATCGCCCTGGATGGCCGGCAGGGCCCCAACAATGTTTTTGACCAGCTGGATGTTCTTCTCCGAGGCCCTGGCCTTTTTGGCTTCGATCACCTTATCTATCAGCGGATCCAGGCTCACCTCCGACCAGATGGTCTTCTTCTGGTGGGCGAAGTCCAGGATGTCCGAGATCAGGGTGTCCACCCGGAAGGCTTCGCTGACGATGATATCCACGTATTTGCGGTTCTTGTCCGCTTCCCCCACCCGGGACTGCAGCAGCTGGGAGAACCCGGCGATGGAGTTCAGCGGGTTCCTGATCTCGTGGGCCATCACCGCAGCCATCTCGCCCAGGATGGCCAGTTTCTCGGAGTGCTTGACCCTCTCCTCCAGCGACTTGGTCTTGGTCAGGTCGCTGAAGATAGCGATGGCGCCGTTGGTCCTGGCGGTCTGGGTGTGCAGCAGCGAAGTGGAGATCCCGATGGTGATCTGCTTGTCGCTGAAGGTGGTTATGCCGATCTCGTTGCGGTGGACGCTTTTCCCGGTCTCCATGGTCCTTTGCAGCAGATCGTAGACGGTTTTAAAGCGGGGAAATTCGTTCAGGTTCTTCCCTATCACCGCCGCCGCTATCAGATGAAAAATCTCGCTGGCCCCGCGATTGAAGGTGGTGACGGTCCCGTTTACATCCACCACGATTACCCCGCTGTTGACGCTGGCCATGATGTTGTCGTTGTATTCCTTGTAATACTTCAGGTTTTCGTTGGATTTCAGTATCTCATCGGTGGCCAGTTCGATCTCATGCTTCAGGCGGAGATTCAGCCTTTCCTCCTCCTCCTTTTTCTTGCGTTCCACCGCCGCCTGGCTGGCCCAGTAACTGCTGAACAGGGCCACCAGAAAGAAGAACGGCAGGCGGATCCAGAACGAAGGGGTGGAGAACACTTCCGGCCCGGAGTTGTGATACACTAACCAGCCGTAGAAGATCGAGGCCACCAAAGCCACCGGAATGGTGCCCTTGACGTTCTGCCCCACGCTGGACATGAAGATGCTGAGGAAATAGATCAGGTAGAAATCGGTGTTGATGCCTTCGGCAAAATAGACCGAGGCCGAGACCAAGCAGATGTCGGAGAGGAATATCACGTAGTTGAGCCACTGCTTCTCGAACAGCCGGGCCGGAACGAAGGTCAGGACCATGTTTGACACAAAAAAGAATATGGCCAGCAGATAGTTCTTGCTTCCGAAATCCAAGCCCCCTTCGCTGAACCCGGCCAGCAGAATCACCAGCAGCACTATCAGCCAGCGCATTATCAGGATGGTGGTCTTGTGGTCCATGTACTGGACCCGGTTCTTGATCCTGGCCGGCTTTATCCGGCTTAAAACATTCGTGATGATGTTTTTCATTTCATGCTGCTCTAAATATTGTTTAGGACCTTCCCTCACACAAAGACACTAAGACACAGAGACTTGTTTTCTTTCAACTCTATACTTTAAACTGACGTATCATCATTCTGAGACGAGCCCTATGCTTGTCAGGTCGAAGAATCTGCTAATCATACAAAGACGCAGAGAATACAGCGCTGTCGTGTTTATGGAATGTTTGTCCCTCCCCCTCTCCTAATGCGTTAGGGGAGGGTCAGGGTGGGGTCAACTTTATGCCTTGAACTTTATGGTCACTTTGGTCCCTCCCTCGCCGGTTATTCTGATGCTGGCATCCAGCTGTCCCACCAGGGAATCCACCAGCTGCAGGCCAAGGGTGGACACCGTTTTCAAATCCAGGCCGGTGCTTATCCCGGACCCGTTGTCGCTCACCTCAAGGGTATATGTTCCGGCATTATCTTTTTGGAAAGATATCCCTATTTTACCTTCTCCCTTTTTATCCTTGAAGGCGTACTTGAAACTGTTGGAGACCAGCTCGTTGATCAGGAGGCCGCAGGGAATGGCGATGTCCACCGGCAGCTTTTCCCGGGTGACGTCCAGCGACAGCGCCACTTCGCCCTGGGTCAGGCCGTAGGATGAATATATATCTCTCATCATACTGTTTACATATTCCGAAAAATCGATGCCGGACAGGTCTTTGGACCGGTATAGCTTTTCATGGACCAGGGCCATGGAGCGGACCCGGTTCTGGCTCTCCATGAACATTTTCTTGTAATGCGGATCATCCACGTATCCGGTCTGCAGGTTCAGCAGGCTGGCGATGATCTGAAGGTTGTTCTTTACCCGGTGGTGGATCTCCTTGAGCAACACCTCTTTTTCCTTGAGCGAGGCGTTGATCTGTTGTTCTGCCTTGTGCCGCTCGGTGATGTCCAAACAATGCCCGATATACCCGACAAACTCGCCGGCGCCGTTATAACGCGGGCTCCCATCATCCCGTATCCAGCGGTATTCCCCATCGTGGCGGCGCAGACGGTATTCCATGCTGAAGTTTTCCCGCCGGTCAAAGGCAGCGGTATATATTTCCAGGCAACGCTGCAGATCATCCGAATGCACTCCTTCGGCCCAGCCGTTCCCCATCTCCTGTTCCAATGGGCGGCCGGTGAACTCCAGCCAGACTTTATTAAAATAATTGCATAACTTATCGGTTCCGGCAGTCCAGACCAGAGCTTGGCCGGAATCGGCCAAGGTCCGATAATTGTTTTCGCTTTCCCGCAGCTTCTCCTCGGCCCGTTTGCGATCGGTTACCTTCCAGACCGAGTCCATCAAAATGGTCAGCTGTAATACATCGGACTGGTCGTAATCAACTTCCTTGTTGGCCACTCCCACCACCGCCACTATCCGGCCCCCGGCAAAAACCGGCACGGTCAGGGATTTGTGCAGGGGAGCATGACCTTCCGGCTGACCCTTTTTTAGGGTATGGGAGGCCTTAAAATCGTTAACCATAATGGGTTTTCTCTGGCGGACAGCCTTGCCCCAGATCCCGGTCTTTTCCAGCTGGTAAATGCTTTGGGGGTTGGCCACCGTGCACTGGGGCATCACTTCCTTGGACCAGGTGTTAAGAGTGAACTCCTTCCTTTCCTCGCTGTAATAGTAGATATAGCCGATCTTGCTGCCGGTCAGATGGATCGCTTCATCCAGGGCAAAATCCAGAAAATGCTGGACATTTTCGGAGTCGGCCTGAAGGATGGTTACTAAGCTCTCCAGGCGTTTTTGGTTTAGCAGTATCTGCTGCTCGGCCTGCTTGCGCTCGGAGATATCGGTAAAGGTTCCTATTGAGCCGGCTACCGTTCCATCGGGCCCGGTCACCGGAGTGCCGCTGACATAGACCCACCGCTCCTGCCCGTCCCGGCAGCGAAGCTTGATCTCGTATGAGCCTGTTTTCCCCACCAACCGGTCAAGGTTCTTACGCCGGATCACCTCCCGGTCGGCCGGGTCAAACAGCAGTTCGTGGCCGACCTTCCCGATGAGTTCCTGGCGCGGATACCCGCTGATCTGGCAGAACCGCTGGTTGACGAATATTATGACGTCGCCGTTGTCCACCTGGATTAGGCCTTCGTTCATGCCCTCTACCAGGGTCCGGTATTTTTTTTCCTGCCTTTTCAGCGCCAGCTCCGTCTGTTTCTCGTCCTCCAGCACGTTCAGCAGCGCCAGTCTGGAGCGTTCGCTGGTACGGTTGGTCTCCTGGAGTATTTCCCGGGCTGCTTCAATTTCCGCCATCCTGGCTGCGGTGGCATGCATCTGCCGCAGATCGTCCTCGATAATACCCCGGAAGAGGGACAGCAGGTCTACGGTTTGCTGATCCTGGGCGTTGGCTTTGAGGTCCAAAAGGCAAATGGTGCCGAATATTTTCCCGTCCGGCCAGGCTAAGGGTAAGCCAAGATACGAGATCATTCCCAGTTTTACATCGGGATTGTCCTTCCAGAGGGGATCGGCCAAGGCGTCCGGCACCAACAGCATCTTGCGTTCACGCATCACCGTCTCGCAATACAGGCCGGTTTCCAGCCGCGCCCGCTCTCCTGTCCGATAGGGATTGCCCGGACCGGCGCTGGCGCGGAACACCACGATCTCCGGAGGCTCAACCCTCATTACCAGGGCCGCCGGCGCCCGCGCCATCTTGGCGATCAGGTTGACGATACCCTGCCATTTGTCCACGGTCTCTTGGGAAATATCTGTCATATCCGTATCCCTAAATTATTGTTCGCTTGGCCGTTATTCAGCCCCGGCGCCATCGCGCGTAATGTTTGTAGCCCCGTAGGGGCGTCATGTTTATCGGCCATGTTGGTAGCGCCATCGGCGCGTAATGTTTGTAGCCCCGTAGGGGCGTCATGTTTATCGGCCATGTTGGTAGCGCCATCGGCGCGCAATGTCTGTAGGCTCGTAGAGCCGTAATGTTTGTAGCCCCGTAGGGGCGCCATGTTTATTCCGGTTCCTTCAAAATATACCTTTGGTCGTAATCTATCCCGTATTCGGCCAGCAAAGCCAGGTATTCATCCATGAAGGTATTTTTGCGGTGATGTATTTGCTGCCGTTCGATATATCTGATGACCGCATCCAACTGCGAACGGGCATAGGAAAACGCCCCAAAGCCCTCCTGCCATTCGAATCGCCCGGCCACCCACCGCTGTTGGTTGATGAACCCCGACGAGCCTGATTTCACCTTGCCGATCATCTCCGAAAGCGAGATGTCCGGTTTCAGCCCGATCAGCAGATGAAAGTGGTCGGGCATGTTGTTGATGGCGATGAGTTTTGAGCCCAGGTTGGTGACCACGCCTGTCATGTATTTTCTGACTTCCTCGCTGTGGGCCTCAGAGATTAAGTTTTGCCGCCGACGAACGGCAAAGACCGCGTGGATGTAGATCTGGGTGTAGGTGTTGGCCATATCTTCTTATTCTCCATGCCGGTCCTACGGACCTGGTTTGTTTATGGTTTATGGTGGGTTACAACCATTTCGCATCTACGATGCTCCGGGTGGGAAACCATGCCGCGCCTACGGCGCTGGGGGCTGTGCCTGCCAGACTTTGGGGTTACAACCA
>JAGVNJ010000029.1 GCA_020053305.1 Candidatus Edwardsiibacteriota bacterium
GGGACAGCGAAAGATGATCGGGGAGATCATGGTCTCCTTAGGCTATGTTTCCATAGAGCATATCAACGAAGCCCGGCGGCGCCAGATGCAGGGCGCCGGAAAGCGGATAGGAGAGTGCCTGGTGGAATTGGGCTATCTGCAGGATGAGGAAGTAAAGCGGGCGTTGGATGTCCAGGGCCTCGATTGATGGCCATGGCAAAACGACATCTGATTTTAAGGCATTCTCTGTGACGGAGAAAGTCTTTTTATTTTGCTATAAACCTTGCTACCGGGGCTTGGAATGAATAAGAACTGGAAGTGGCTTATAGCCGGTTGTTCCCTGCTGGTGTTGGTCACCGGGCTGTCCTTGGCCCCGGTGTCTGACCCCGACCTGTGGATCATGCTGGCCACCGGCCGGTATATTATTGCCAGCGGCCAGATTCCGCATACTGATCTCTGGAGCCACACCGCCTTCGGCCAGCCCTGGGTGATGCACGAATGGCTGCCATCGGTCATCCTGTACGGCCTGCATAAGATTGCCGGCTTCCCGGGGATCGTGATCCTGAAGATCCTATTGCTGAACCTGGTCTTTTTTATCGGCATTATCGCCGCCCGGAGGAAGGGGCTGAATCCCCTGGTGGTTCTGCCGGTCATGGCCCTGGCGGTACTGGCCAGCCCGATAGGTTTCAGCGAGAGGGTTCAGATAGTCACTTTTCTGGCCCTGGCAGCGGAGATCTTTCTGCTGGACCGGCTGGAAAGGGGCGGGATTTCCGCCAAAGCCTTTCTGATTTTCATTGCCGCAGGTTTCGTCTTATGGGCCAATTCCCACTTGGGACTGATGTCCGGCCTGGTGGTTCTCTTTATATACATCCTGGATTCCGCCGTGGCCGGTTTCCGTCGTGGCCGCTGGTCACCCTTCCGGATACTGACCCTAGCTTTTTTGATCGCCTGTCTGGCTACCTTGATCAACCCCTACGGGATATCCTTAGTCAAACCGTTTTTTAAATTCTATTTCGACCCCCAGCTTATCGAGTTTGACCGGCAGATCTACGGCACCATCCACGAATACACCTCAATTTTCTCTCCCTCGATCATGGGCGATGCAGCGGTACGATGGGGCCTGGGCTGGATGGCCTTTTCCGCCCTGGGGATTATCTTAAACTGGCCCAATTTTCGGTTATCCAGTCTGCTGTTGTGGCTGGGATTTTTCTATCTGGCCTTCTATGCCGTCAAATTTATTCCGCTTTTTGTTTTTGCCACCCTGGGTTTTACGGCTGTGAACTGGAACCAGATATTTCCCGGCGCTCGGCATTTGAAAATACCAGAGAAATACGCCGGGAGGTTATCCAAACCAGTCTTCGGAGCTATCTGTCTGGCGATCATCCTGGCCGGAGTGTTGTCGGGCTTCGGCCTGGCCGGGAAGCGGGGCGGGGGGCATCCTTTGGGACTGGATGGCAGGCTCTTTCCGGTGGAGGGGACGAGATTCGTAAAAACAAATTTCCCGGATCCGAAAATACTCAACGACTTCATGGATGGCGGCTATCTGATCTGGAACAACATCCCGGTCTTCATAGACGGCCGGATGGCGCCCTTCAGGTATGTTTTGGAGGATTATATCTCCATCATCAAGGGGGATACAGCCCTGATGAATAAATATGATCTTGATCTGGCCCTGCTGCGCTATCCCCGCAGCGGGAAGTCCCTAAGTAGCAGATTGCATGGGTATTTCTCCGGCAGCAGCCAATGGGCTCTGGTATATTGGGACGATATCTGCCTGGTGTTTGCCAGAAGAACGGACCGGTATAAAGGCCGGATCGCGAAATACGAATATAAATATTTAAACCCGATCTTTACCAATCCCGCCTCCCCGCCGGACGGGTTCCAGAGGGAACTGTACCGGGCCATAGAACAGAACCCCCGGTTGGTAACCCCCTATCTGGCGGCCTTCAATTATTATTACCAGAGGGATCTGGCTAAAGCGGAGGAATACGTCCGGCAGGGATTGGCCATTGACGGCAATGATGCCAGCCTGCACAACAATCTGGGAAATGTCTATCTGACCAAGGGCGATAAAAGAGGCGCGGTGGAGGAATATTTGAAAGCCATCGCTCTGGATAAAAATATCACCGAGGCCTATTGCAATATCGGCTATATTCATGAGATGGACAGCCATTACCGGGAAGCTGAAAAATATTATCTTAAAGTGTTGAATAATATTGACCCGCTGAACACTTGGGCCTATAACCAGATGGGCATGATGCTGATAAATCGGGGGAGGCCCCGGGAGGCGGTCAAGTATCTGACAAAAGGGGCCGCCATAGATCCAAATTCGGAGGCTGCTTGGAATTTGAGAAAATTGAGGGCCATAGACTAGGGGCTAGCTTTGGTAAAAAATTAGTCGCGTCATTCTGGGCGTAACATTATGCCTTACAATCGAAGCGCCGCCCTGAAATGAGTCCCATGCATGGCTTATGAAGGGAATCTAACGAAATATATTGATTTTTCAATGGAAGAACATGTAGCAATTCTCAAAAATTTGTCCTGAGTTTGACGAAGGATGACGTAGGCGTGGTAAATTTGCCAAAGTTCAGAATATATAAAAATGACATAATGGCGCAATGTTTGCATCGCACTTAACTTATTGTAAATAAATATATTAGTTATATAATATTGCATATTATGGTGGTAATGTGTTTTGGTCTGATTTGTGAATTTATATCATATTAATTTGCAAAGTGTTATAATATTACGAAACGACTTGATGTGGTATAATAATTGCATTATAATATCTTAGTAAATATTAATATATTTTTAGGAGCGGGATAATGGGAAAGCATAAATTGTTGATAGCAGGTTTGTTGGTTTTCATCTGCGGAGTTTCCTGGGCTGCCAATACCCAGACCATCAGCTACAAGGATTCCTGGTCCAAGCGGGGCATCAGCATCAAGAGCCAGACCAAGGGAAGCTTGAGCCTGGTCTTCTCCGTCAGCAGTTTCAATTTCGAGGAGAAGGATGTTGAGGGAACCAAGGCCAAGGCGGTGGTAAGCGAAGGTTCGATACTGCCGATCGGCGCCGGATACCCAGACCTGCCGGTGATCAGCAATTATGTGGCCGTCCCCAACGGGGCGACACCCAAGGTGAAGATACTGTCCTACCGCGAGGAGAGATTCCAGAACATTGACATCGCTCCGGGCATGGAGATCCCCACCGAGCAGGACAAGGCCTTCAAGCCCCTGTCTAAAAATTCCGAAGTCTATTCCAAGAACGAGTTTTTCCCCAGCGATTTCGTGATCAAGTCCCCGGTCCAGAAGATGAGGGGGGTGGACGTGTTCATCCTGTCGCTGGCCCCGTTCAGATATAATCCTGTCACCAAGGAGCTGATCGTCCGCCGGGACATGGAGGTCGAAGTGACCTTTGAGGGGGGCAAGGGCGTGTTCGGCGACGATCTTTACCGCCACCCCCTGTTTGAGCGGATCCTCCAGCAGAACATCATCAACTACAGTTCACTTGATCCCACCAAATATTCCGAGATCCACGAGAAGATGGCCCTGGACGATCCTTCCAAGGAGGCCGGGCAGTTCGAATACATCATCATAGTGCCCAACGATCCGGTGTTCATAGCCTGGGCCGATACCTTAAAGCTGTTCCGCAAGAAGCAGGGCATCAAGACAGGCATCTTCACCACCCTGGAAACCACCAATAATCCCGATTCACTGGAAATGTTCATAGACAATGCCTACAACACTTGGACCACCAAGCCGCTGGCGGTGCTGATGATGTCCGACCTGGGTCCCGCCACCGGCAAAGCATACGGGGTGACCTCGTCCAAGTTGATGCTGCATCCCAGCAGCTATCCCCAGTATGTTTCGGACAACGTCTTCGCCGATATAAATATCACCAACGCCGCCTCCACCTGGAGCAACGGCGGGGCTCCGGAGATGGTGTTCGCCCGGATGCCTGCCCAGACCGTAACCCACTGCTCCACCATGGTGCGAAAGATCATCCGGTATGAAACTTCCCCGCCCTCCAGCGCCTCTTTCTACAACACCCCGATATCGGCTGCCGGCTGGCAGACGGACAGATGGTTTGGCATATGCACTGAGATCGTCCGGGGATTTTTGGTCAACAAGCTGGGAAAGACACCCGCCCAGCAATATAACGTGGTGGGCGGGTATACCGCCCCTGTAGCGGGTGCTGCCTGGTCCTCCACCGATCCCAGCGCCTTGGTGACGGCCTACGGCACGGCCGGGGAAGGATATATCGCCAATACAGTGCCTTCGGGCATGAACTGGAACAGCGGTTCGACGGCCGGAATGATTAATGCCGTCAACAACGGCGGCTTCATGATCATGCACCGCGATCACGGCGCATATACCGGCTGGGGGGAACCTGATTTTCAGGGGGTAGACATAGCCAGCCTTAACAACACTAATCACACCTTTGTTTTCTCCATGAACTGCCAGACCGGGGCTTATCAATACGCCACAGCAGCAACTTTTTCGGAGCTGTTCCACCGCAGCCGATACGGGGCTTTGGGGGTGATGGCCGCCACCGAGGTCTCCTATTCCTTCGTCAACGACGCGCTGATCATGGGCATCATGGACGGGATGTGGCCCAATTTTAATACCAGTAATAACTGGGATGTGCCCAACGCCGGCGCCGGCCAGACCTACGATCGCTACACCGAGGATCTGAGGCCGGCCTTCGCCATGGTCTCCGGCAAGTGGCATCTGATGACCCAGACCTACACCGACGCCGCCATTCCGGCCGACTACAAGGAGTTCACCTGCCAGCTGTTCCACGTGTTCGGCGATCCCTTCATGACCTTCTGCTCCCAGCTGCCCGACACCTTTGCCCTGACCTACAGCGCTACGATCGGCACCGGCTCCCAGACCTTCAACGTCAACGTCAAGAAAAAGGGCACTTCCACCAACATCCAGGGAGCGCTGGTGGGGCTTTACATGTACGTGGCGGCCAAAGACGGGGCCAAGGCCACCGACATTTGCACCTCCAAACTGAGCGACGCCAGCGGCAACGTCTCCTTCACCATCAACCCCGCCAATGCCGGCCAGTTAACGGTAACGGCCACCAAGTCCAATTTCGTCCGGGGCAATTTCTCATCCACCGTCAGCCTGCCCGGAGCGGTCAGCTTGGCCAGCTTTACCGCCGCGCCGGCTCCCGGAGGAGTGTTGCTGTCCTGGCAGACGGCCAGCGAGGTCAACTGCCAGTCCTGGATAATCGAACGCTCGACTTTGGCAGACGGACCCTTCGAAGAGATCGGCATGGTAGAGGGAAAGGGCACCGTTTATGAAACCAGCAACTATAAGTATACCGACGCCTCTATCCCGGCGGAAGGGGAGTATTATTACAAACTGGTGGAGATCGATCAGTCGGGCAAGGAGACGACCTTTGGGCCGATCCAGGTAAGTTATTCTGGTCCGTTGGCAACCTATGACTATAAATTAGAGCAGAGCTATCCCAATCCCACCACCGGTGGAGTGGCCATCAGATACTCTTTAAAAGAGCCGGGACTGACCAGCCTGAAGATATACAATATCATGGGAGCCGAGGTTAAAACCCTGTTCAATGCCAGACAGAATGCCGGCAGTTTCTCCGCCCCTTGGAACGGCAGAGATAACAGTGGCAGGGAAGTGGCCAGGGGTGCGTATTTCTATAAATTAATCTCGGGAAATTTCAGCGCCACCAGGAAATTGTTGCTTTTAAGGTAAACATCCGACAGGTTCAGAAAGAGGCGCCCCTATGGGGCGCCTCTTTAATATTATGGCTATCCTTCTTACGGATGATGTTTGTATAAAAGGAGGAGGGCAGTTTCAATATAATGGCCGGCCTTTGATGATGTATATTTAGCGATAATTTAAGAAAAGAGCTTAGATGGATAAGTAATAAATATTATAATAATTTATAAGTAAATTGCAAATATTGCCGCTTCTGCAATTAATGCACCGCACAAAATTCATATAAAATTTATTAAGGCTAAAACCTTTTGCAAAGCAATGAATTAAGATGAGATAAATATGGCATAATTGTTGCATAAATATATAAACAAAGGAATTATATACCAAAGGTAAATTTTTATTAAGGGGTTATAAATGCATAAGAAGTCAGTAATTATTTTAGCGGTTGGGATGCTGGCGGCTTCCCAAGCCCTGGCAACCGACCCCACCGTCCTGAAATTCAAGATCGGGCATTTCTCTACCGCCAACGGAATGCCGTCCTATGCCAAACTGGGGCTGGAGAGGGCTTCCAAATCGGCCGAGGCCGACTGGTACATCGTCCAGTTCACCGGTCCGGTGGAGGATGCCTGGAGGAATGAGGTCAGCAAAGCCGGTGGAAAAATACACAGCGATTATGTGCCCAATTACGGCCAGATAGTCAAGATGAACGGCGAGGTAAAATCAAAGATCGAGAAGCTTCCCTATGTTCAGTTCGTGGGGTATTACCAGCCGGCCTTCCGGATCAGCCCGGATCTTTTAAATGCTCCGGGATTTTACGCCCCGGATGAACCCGGGAAAATAATGCTTCAGGTAGCCCTTTTCGACAAATCAGAAACCAAACCCGTGATGGAACGGCTGGGCCATAAAAAAGATTTGGCATTTGACGCCTACGGCGGCAATATCATAAGAGCATTTGTTGCTGCCGACCAGTCGATAGAGATCGCCAAGGAAATAGCCAACTATCCCGAAGTTTTCTGGGTGGAGCGCTATTACCAGCCGGTGCTGCACAATGCCTGGAGCCGGTGGGTAAATCAGTCATTAGACTCCATTGGCATGAGGGCGGCAGCCGATTCCTGGAAGTCGAAGCTGACCATCAACACCGCCGACGATTCCCTGAAAATGCCGCTTTACAAGCGCGGGCTATACGGCCAGGGGCAGATAGTGGGGGACGACGACACCGGCATGGACTGGGATAATGTCTATTTCCGGGATGGCGCCGGTTTAAAACCGATCTACGACAAAGACTCCACATATGCCACCGGGCGAGATACTTTGGTTTTTGGCACCAATGCTCACCGCAAAATAGTGGCTTACAATGTCAGCGTGGGCGCCGATACTTTTGACCTTGACGCCTCGGGACACGGAAGTCATACCAGCGGCTCCATCGGAGGCGACAGCCTGGGCTGGCTGACCACCCAAAGCACATTGCCGCGGGCCATGGGCATGGCACCCAAGTGCCGGATAGCCTTCACCGATATCGGCGTGGCCGGCGACGCCTTAAGGCTTCCGGCCGATTACGGCCGCATCTACATCTGGGAATATAACGCCGGGGCCAGGATAACATCGTCGTCCTGGGGGCAGAGCGCCGGCGGCTCCTCGGCCTACACCATTAACACACAGCAGATCGACCAGGTGGCCTGGAACCACAAGAGTCTTATGATGTTTCGCTCGGCCGGCAACTCCAATACCTCGGGCGACCGGGTCAACAGCCCGGCCACCGGCAAGAACATCATCTGCGTGGGAGCCAGCGAAGCGGGGTTCGGGGACGGAAGCACTTGGGCCGTCAACGGCGGAGCCAGTCGCAATGAACTTTTAGATATGGCCGAGTTCTCCTCCCACGGCCCGACCGACGAAGGACTTAGAAGGCCGACCCTGGTGGGCGCCGGCGGCTGGAACATCTGGTCGGTGGATTCCGACGGCAGTCTCACCAGCAACAATACGGGTATTTATCCGATGGGCGGCACCTCCATGTCCACCCCCACCATGGCCGGGATGGGCGCCCTAGTCCGGCAATACCTTAACGAGGGCTGGTATCCCACCGGGACTAAGGTGCCGGCCAACGCCATAGCCGATCCTTCGGGCGCTCTGATAAAATCCCTGATGATACTGGCCACCAGGAACTTTAACGGGGCCTACAGCATCGATGCCGTCGGCCAGACCGGCACCCAGAACCTTCCCTCGCAGGGACAGGGCTGGGGCGGGGTGGTGATGGACGACGGCCTGTACTTTGCCGGCGATGCCAGGAAGCTGGCCCTGGAGGATGCCACCAGCGGGTTCACCTCCTCGGGACAGAGCAAGTCCTTCACCGTCACCACCGGGAGCTCCGGGGCCCAGACCCTGAAATTCGCCCTGGTCTATGTTGACTACCCCGGAACGCCGGGCGCCACCGATATTACCGTCAACGACCTGGATCTGACGGTTACCGGCGGCGGCAACACCTATTTCGGCAATGTTTTCGGTCAGCCGGCCAGCAACGGTTTCTCCATAACCGGCGGAGCCAAGGATACCGTGAACTGCGAGGAGGTGGTCTGGCTTCCGGCTTCGGCCACCAAGGCCAATGTCACCTATACCGTAACCGTGAATGCCCGGGCCATCAACAACGGCCCGCAGCCCTATGTGCTTACCGTGGCCGGAGACATCTCCAGCACCACCGGCTTTGCCATTTCTCCCCAGGCGGTGGAGATGACCTCCTTCAGCGCCATGGCGGTTAACGATGCGGTGGAGGTGCGCTGGCGGACCGAGAGCGAGAAGGACTGCGACTATTGGCTGATAGAGCGGTCAACCTCCGAAGACGGGAATTTTGCCGAGATGGGGAAAGTTCCGGGCCGTCTTACCGCCAACGAGCCGTATGAATACAGTTACACAGATAACTGGAAACTGGAAACCGGGATATACTATTACCGCCTGGCCGAGGTGGATCTGAGCGGTCTGAAGACCTACTACGGGCCGATGCTGGTGGAGTTCGGCGGCCGGGACCTTCCGCTTAGCTACCAACTGGGGAATGCCTATCCCAATCCGTCGGTCTCAGGCGTTACCATCAAGTACGCATTAAAGAATACCGGGCGAACCTCGATCAAGGTCTACAACGTGCTGGGGCAGGAGGTGCGGACCCTGGTGGACGGCATCCAGCCGGCGGGGTATTACAGCGCGAACTGGAACGGCAGGGATTCCAGGGGCCAAAAAGCGGCCAACGGGGTTTATCTGTACCAGATGACCGCCGGGGAGTTCTCGGCCACCGGCAAGGTGATGATCATAAGGTAAAATTAAATTTATGAACGACAGTCCGATTTTATCAAATCGGGCTGTTATTTTATATCAGGGCATGATATAATCCCGTCAATTGAATTTTAAGGAAAAGAATGACCGGCCATAAATATTTAAAAGCAGCCTTGTTTTTTCTGATTTTTCTGGCGCTATCATCTGCAATTGCCTATGGCCAGGAGGGTGCCGACAAGATGCTGATCCGGGTGGGCATATCCAATCAGCCGGATGCTGAAAGGCTGGCCAATATCGGATACGGCCTGGACGTGGCCGCCTACCGGCCCGGAGAGTATGCCGACATAGTCATTCTGCCCGACCAGCTGTGGCGCATCCCCGGAGCCGGGCTGGCCTATAAGGTGCTGATGAACTCCCCCCGGGATGTGACGCCCTACAGCGGCAAGGCCGCCTATCATACCTACGACGGCATCCGGGCCGAGCTGAAGCAGATCGCGGCCGATCATCCGACTATAACAAAATTGGACACTTTGACGGTGGCGGCCCAGGGGGGGAAGGTGTGGTGCCTCAAAATTTCCAACAATCCCGCGGTCAGCGATAATTCGCGCCACGGCATTCTGATAATGGGCAACCACCATGCCCGGGAGTGGATGACCCCGGAGGTCTGCCTGAACATCGCCAATTATCTGACCAACAATTACAATCCCGCCGGGACCGATTCCATCTCCAGCCTGATCAAGACCAGGGAGATCTACATCGTCCCGTTAGTCAACCCCGACGGTTTTATTTACGATAACGGAGGCAATTACGGGGCTGGTCTGTGGTGGCGCAAGAACCGGCGTCCGTTTGCCGGGTCGCCAGTCTATGGCGTGGACCTGAACCGGGGCTATGACGGCTCGGTGGACGGAGACATCCGGGGATCCTGGGGCGGCACGATAAACAGCTACACCAGCCCGGATTCGTCGAATGACGTATTTTACGGCGTGGCGCCCAGCGGCGAGCCGGAACAGCAGGCCATGATGAAGCTGGTCAAAGATCATAACATCGTGCTGTCCATATCCTATCACAGCTATAGCGAGCTGGTGCTGTGGCCGCTGGGCTATGTGGATTCCACCCTCAAGCGGGCGCCGGACAGCATCCAACTGCGTTATTTCGGCCAGCAGTCGGCGGCCCGGATCAAAAAGTACCGCAGCGTCCAGAGTTATTCGCCCATGCAGAGCTCGGCCCTGTATCCCACCACCGGGGATTCCGACGGCTGGATCTACGGCTACGGCCTGACCCAGCTGGGCCGGGTGATCTTCCCCTACTGCGTGGAGGTGGACACCGCCTTCTACACCCCGCCCAGCCACATAGATTCGGTCTGCCCCCAGACCCTCAAAGGATTTATGTACCTGGCCATGCGCACCGACAGCATAGTCAGCACCACCTCGCCGCCGCCGGTGCTGCCGCCGCCAATCACCGGGGTTGTCTTTCCCACGGCCAGCACCGATTACCGCTTAAGCTGGAACCTGCCCAATCCGGCCTCGAATCCCACCGCCTACGAACTGCAGGAATTATCGGGGTTTTCAGCCACCACCGACACGGTCGGGGCTGTCGCCAATCCCAATATAGCCTTGAACGGCTTTGCCTCGTCCACCCTCAGAATGTACAACGGCAGCCGCAGTTATAGCAGCGGAATCAGCAATCTATACAATATCGCCAGCATCACCACCACCAAGCCTTACCCGGTAAATTCAGCCAAGGATTCTTTCAGTTTCTACAGCTATCAGAGACTGACAACCTTTGACCGGATCTGGGTGGAGATATCCACCGACGGACGCCAGTGGGAGATCATGGGCAAGCTCTATCAAGATCCAGTAGTCGCCTGGACCAAGCGGGCCTTTGCCGTGGATTCGGCCAAGTATTTCGGCAAGTCGGTCTATTTTCAGATCCGCCTGGTGTGGGATGGTTCGCTGACCACAGATAGCGTGTATATCGACGACATCAAGCCGGTGGCCGCTTTTTCCTCGGCGGTCACGGTATCCAACACCATCACCGCCAGCGATTATCTGGTGACCGGGAAGACCGCGGGTTCAACCTATTACTACCGGGTGCGAGGCTATAATGCCAAGCGGGGCTGGGGCGACTGGGACCAGCTTTACAAGGTCAACGTGCTTATGGGGCCGTTGGCGGCGGAACTCTCGGCTTTTACCGCCCAGGCCGAAGCCGGCGGAATAAACCTTACCTGGCGGACCGAGAGCGAGAAGGACTGCGACTATTGGCTGATAGAGCGGTCAACCTCCGAAGACGGGAATTTTGCCGAGATGGGGAAAGTTCCGGGTCGTCTTACCACCAACGAGCCGCATGAATACAGTTACACAGATAACTGGAAACTGGAAACCGGGGTTTATTACTACCGCTTGGCCGAGGTGGACCTGAGCGGTCTGAAGACCTACTACGGGCCGATGCTGGTGGAGTTCGGAGGCCGGGACCTTCCGCTTAGCTACCAACTGGGGAATGCCTATCCCAATCCGTCGGTCTCAGGCGTTACCATCAAGTACGCATTGAAGAATACCGGGCGGACCTCGATCAAGGTCTACAACGTGCTGGGGCAGGAGGTGCGGACCCTGGTGGACGGCATCCAGCCGGCGGGGTATTACAGCCTGCCGTGGGACGGCAGGGATTCCCGGGGCCAAAAAGCGGCCAACGGGGTTTATCTGTACCAGATGACCGCCGGGGAATTCTCGGCCACCGGCAAGGTGATGATCATA
>JAGVNJ010000054.1 GCA_020053305.1 Candidatus Edwardsiibacteriota bacterium
GCTGACCCCGATGGATCGGGGCGAGGTATAAGCCATTCATGGAGCCGCTGACCCCGATGGATCGGGGCGAGGTATAAGCCATTCATGGAGCCGCTGACCGGAATCGAACCGGTGACCTACGCTTTACGAGAGCGTCGCTCTACCAACTGAGCTACAGCGGCTTGCATTTACTCCGTGTTGTGCCGGACTTTCTTTCGTTTTGTCCCGCCAACGGCGGGAAGCTACCTTGGCCGACGTGGCCTTGGCGTAGTCGGCAGCGGCATGTTGCTTTTTATTCTATCACTATAAAACTTAAATGTAAATAAATTTTACTTGTTTTTTTGCCTTTTATTATTCTTCCAAAGGATCAATGACGAGACCATGGCAAAAACCATCAGCCCCAGGCTTATCCATTGATTATTGGTAAGCCCCAAGAGCCACAGCTGGCTGGATTCGTAGTACCGGAAATGATCCAGAATAAAACGCCAACCGCCGTACATTCCCAGAAACAAGCAAAAAATCGCCCCGGGGAAATATTTTCTTTTACCCAGCCACAGCAATAAGGCCATGGCCAGGAATCCGAAGATCGCCTCGTAGAGCTGGGTGGGGTGCAAAGAGCAGGTGAAGGCCGCTCCGGCGGCGGTATCAGCCGGAAACCTTACCGCCCAGGGCAGGGATGACGGATTCCCGAAACAGCAGCCGTTCAAAAAACAACCGAAACGCCCGATGCCCAGCCCCAGGGCAAAGGCCGGGGCCGCCAGGTCGGCCAGGGGCCAGAAGGCTATGCCTTTTCTCCTAAGAAAGATGATCCCGGCCGGAACCGCCAGCAGAACGCCCCCGTAAAAGGTAAGTCCGCCCTCCCACACCGCCAACGCGGTCAACGGCCGGGGCGCATATTCGGCCCAATGGCTTAAAACATAAAAGGCCCGGGAGCCAATGACCGAGGCCACCATCACCACCAGCCCGAAGTCCATGATGATGTCCTGGGACAGGCCGGACTTTTTGGCTTTGGCCTCCAGCAGCATAATGGCCGCTAAAAATGCCAGGGCCAGCATCAGGCCGTAGCTGTGCAGGGTGAAGGGGCCGATCTTTAAAATAGTGGGAAGCATCTTCTACAATTTACAGTTTGCAGTTCAGAGTTTAAAAGTTATAATTACCCGATGAAATATCAAAAGTAATAATTCTCTGCGCCTCGGCGGTAAACGTATCCCTAAAATCTATTATCTATTCCCCAAAGTCCATTTAGTACTCATATCTTCGCAGGCCGATGTTCAACAGCAGCCCGATCATCATCAGGTTGATGATCAGGGCCGAACCTCCGTAGCTTAAGAACGGCAAAGGGATCCCGGTTACCGGTAAAATTCCCAGGGCCATGCCGATATTCAGGATCACATGATATCCGAAAATTGACAGGATGCCCACCGCCGCCAGGCCGGCAAAGCGGTTCCGGGCCTGCCGGGCGATGCCTATGCCGCGGTATACCAGCCAGAAGAATAGTAACAGCAGAATGAGACAGCCGATAAACCCGAATTCCTCGCCGAAGGTAGCGAAGATGAAATCGGTGTGCTGCTCCGGCAGGAAGGACAGCTTCTTCTGGGTGCCCTCCAGAAAACCCTGGCCCCAGAAGCCCCCGGAGCCCACCGCTATCTTGGACTGCAGGACGTGCCAGCCGGCCCCCCGGGGATCGATACCGGGATTGAGGAATATCATGATCCTCATCCTCTGGTAATCCTTGAGCCCCTGCCACAGGAACGGGGTGATGCTCCCGATCACCGTGTTCAGCACTAATATCCAGGAGGCGTATTTGAACTTCATCCGGAAGAACCAGAACGACAGCAGCAGCAGGATCATGAAACCTATCCAGCTGGGCATGGAGAAAACCGCCACCATCGAAAGGACCGGCGACAGCAGATACAGGATATTCTTCACCGGATATCCCTGCCAGAAGATCATGGCGATGAACAGCGCCCCGAATGAGAGCGAGGTCCCCAGGTCCGGCTCGACCAGCACCAGCCCCAGGGGCGCCATCACTATGGCCATCGGCAGCAGGATGCCCAGAAATCCCGCCTGCCCCATGTCTTTTCGGTAAATAAGCTTGGCCAGGGCCAAGACGGCCGCCATCTTGGCGATCTCCGAGGGCTGGAACATCTGCCCGCCCACCTGTATCCAGCGGTGGGTGTTCATATGTTTGGGCCCCAACAGGACCACTACCAGCAGAATAAGGGAGAGGCCGTATATCGGCCAGGCGAAGGCTTCCAGATAACGATAAGGTACGATCACCGCCGCCACCATGGCGGCCAGGCCGATAGCCAGAGATACCATCTGTTTTCGCCAGATCCCCTCGAAGCCGGGCTGATCGGTCTGGGTGGCGCTGTAGACCGCCAGGATGCCGATGCAGACCAGGACCAGGACCGCCGCCAGAAGCTGCATATCGAAATCGCGGCTGGAATGAAATCCTAACAGCTTCATGGAGCCGCCGCCACTTTTTGATTATCGTCCTTGGTTATGCCCTGCTGCGCCAGGTACTGCCTGATCAGCTTGCCGGCCAACGGCGCGGCCACCGCCGATCCGTGCCCGGCATTCTCCACCACCACCGCCACCGAGATCACCGGATCGTTCTTGGGGGCAAAGGCCACGAACCAGGAATGGTCGTCCCCGTGGGGATTCTGGGAGGTGCCGGTCTTGCCGGCCACCTCGACCCCGTATATCCTGGCCGAGCCGCCGGTGCCGCCGGGCTGGTTGACCACCCCGGCCAGGGCCTCCTTGATTATGGCTAGGGTGTTGAGAGAGATGCCCAGCTGATGGCTTTTCAGTTGTTCTTTTTCCAATAGTTCTCCTGTATAGTCCTCGGCCCTCAGGAACAGGTGCGGCTGGAAAAGCGCTCCATTATTTCCTATGGCCCCGTACATCACCGCCATCTGCAGAGGAGTGACCAGCAGCTCCCCCTGGCCGATGGACAGATTGGCCGGGACCCCGCCGCCCCAGCTTCCCCTCCCCAACCGTTTTTCGTACCAGCCGACGGTGGGCACCAGCCCGGGAACCTCCTGGGGCAGGTCGATCCCGGTCTCCGACCCCAGACCGACCTTGAGACACAGGTCGGAGATGCCCTGGACCCCCAGCATCTGCCCTAATTGGTAGAAATAAACGTCGCAGGACTGCCCGATGGCCTCATGCAGATTCAACGAGCCGTGGCCCGAAGGCTTCCAGCATTTGAAAACCCGGTTGCCTATTCGCATGGAGCCGTGGCAGGATTTGGGCAGCAGCTGTTTTTCATTGATCAGGCCGCTGTCCAGCGCCGCAGCAGCGGTGAAAACCTTGAAGGTCGAGCCCGGTGGGTAGACGCTGCGGATGGCCCGGTCCCAAAGTGGAAAGGAAGGATCGCCGGCCAGCCGGTTCCAGTTATCGGAGCTGATGCCGGTGGAGAAAAGATCGGGGTTGTAATTGGGGCTGCTGACCAGGGCCAGCACCTGGCCGGTCCGGGGATCCACCGCCACCGCCGCCCCCTGCATGCCATCGGTGAAAAGGCTCTCGGCCATCTGCTGCAGCTTCCAGTCGATGGTCAGGTAGAGATTGACCCCGGGCACCGGCTCCAGCCTCTCCAGATCGGGGATGTTGCCCTGCTCCCGGCCCTTGGCATCGACCTCCACGAATTCGCAGCCGTCGCTGCCCCGCAGCAGATCCTCGTATTTTTTTTCCAAACCGCCCTTGCCCAAAAAATCCCCCAGCCGGTAGCCCTGTTCCTTAAGTCTTTCGTATTCCCTGGGGTTCAGCTCGGAGGTGTAGCCTATCAGATGGCTGGCATAGCTGCCGAACGGGGCCTGGCGCCTGGATTCGGTGGCCAGCCGCAGGCCCGGCAGCTTATCGGCATGTTCCTCGATCAGCGCCACCTGCTCCGGGGCCAGATTCCGGGCGATGGACACCGGATCCTTGGGATAGGCCCGCCTCTGGAAAATTATCTCCTGCTTGACCGAGCTGCTGTCCAGCCCCAGGATCCGGGCGGCGGTAATCACCGCCGGCCCCCAGTCCCTGACCGCCACCAACACCAGGTTGAAAGCCGGCTTGCTCTCGGCAATGATGACGCTGTCCCGGGAGAATATCAATCCCCGGGCGGCCGGGATGGCGACCTTGCGGACCCGGTTCTGCCGGGCGTAGTTCTGATATTTAGCCCCTTCCACTATCTGGAGCTGGGCGGTCCGGATCAACAGCACCGACAGAGCCGCCATCCAAAAGATCAGGGCCGCCGCCGCCCGGGAGCTGTTTTTATAATCCTGCGCCATGGCCGCTACCTTTTACCGTAGGTCCAGCGTTCCAGGGCCGGCAGGATCAGGGCCGCGATCAGGGCGGTAAGGACGGCGCCACCCAGGCCGAATCTGATAAAATAACCGGGATAGGAGGAGAGCGTCCCGCCATCCCTCCCGAAAAACACGAACAGCTGATATACCAGCGCCAGCGCCGCGGTCAAGGCCGCCTGGCTGATAAGCTGCTCCCGATATATCCTGTCCCGGGCCATTCCGGTCAGATAACCGACCACCGTCCCCCCGAAGGCGAACAGGCCCATGGTGGAGGGGTGATAACAGTCGGCCAGAAACCCCACCAGCAGCCCGGTCCACACCCCGGACGACACCCCCTCCTTCAATCCGGCCAGGGCGATCACTATCACCATGAAATTGGGGACCAGCCCCCAGGGACTGATTATATTTATCACCGAGCTCTGCAGAAATACGGCCAGCCAGATCAGTGATACTAGCTTGATGATCTTGATCATTGCCCGGTCCCTCCCGGCAGCTCCGATTCATCCGGCACCGGCACCGGGGCCTGGGGCAGCCGGATATCCAACTCCGGAGGCGGCGGGAATTTAATCCTTCTCCGGGGCCGGGATGCCAGACTGTCCGGAGCCTTGGCCGGGGCCAGCGACGGAAGCGGCGGATTGATCCCTCCGGTGATGATGAACATCTGGCTGGTCCGATTCAGGTCCAGCGAAGGGCTGATCTCAATATTCATGGTCAGCTGCCTTTTATCAACCCGGATCCTCTCCACCGTCCCCAGCATCAATCCCGAAGGAAAGACCTGCCCGTAGCCCGAGGTCAAAACGGTGTCGCCCTCCCTGACGTCGGACCTCAAGGAAACCCGGTCCAGGATGCACCTCTGCCCCCGATCGGTGCGGAAGATCCCCAGCACCAGGCTGCGGGCCACTATGGCGCTGACCCGGGAGTCCGGGTCGAAGATGGTGGCCACCTGAAAATATTTCGGTCCGGAGTTGACCACCTTCCCCACCAGCCCCCGGTCGGATACCGCCGGCATGTCATCCCTGATATCCTTGGGATCGCCCGGCTCGATCACCAGGAAAGGAGCCCGGGCCGCCGGCTCGCGCCCCACCACCCGGGCGGCCTTTAGCAGCCACCGGGTGCGGGACTTGAGTTCCAGCAGTTTCCGGAATTCATCATTCTCCCGGGCCGCCTCCTTGAGCGAGATATTCTCCAGGGAGGTCACGGCCAGGCGCAGCCTTAATTCCTGATTGTCCCTCCAGCTGGAAAAGAGCGACCGGACCTGGCTGGCCGGATATTCCAGCGGGGCGAACAATGTCCCCACCACCCCGCCGCCTCCGGCTGTTTTAAGCCCGGACGGCAGAACGGCCAGCACCGCCGAGATCAGCAGGGCGGCGATCAGCACCGCAATATCATGCCGGCGCCAGAATCTTCGGTTGAAGAGAAGCATCAGTATCGGTCATCCCTGATCATTCTCGGCGGCTCTGCATCAGGACGTTGTCGAAGTTGTCCTGGCTCTCCAGTATCCGGCCGGCCCCCAGCACGATGCATTCCCGGGGATTGTCGGCCACTTTGATGGGCAGGTTGGTCTCCTCGCGCAGCAGGGCGTCCAGGCCCTTGAGCAGCGAGCCGCCCCCGGTCATCACGATCCCGGCGTCCACGATGTCGGCCGCCAGCTCCGGCGGGGTCTGCTCCAGGGCCTTCTTCACCGCCAGCACTATCAGGTTGATGGGCTCCCGCAGGGCCTCCCTGATCTCCTCGCTGCGGACCTTGACCGCCCGGGGGATGCCGGACACCAGGTCGCGCCCTTTCACCTCCATCTCCCGGCTCTCCTCCACCGGAAAGGCCGAGCCGATCTTTATCTTGATGTCCTCGGCGGTCTGCTCGCCGATCAGGACGCTGTAGCTCTTGCGCAGATATTCCACGATGGCCTCGTCCATCTCGTCTCCGGCGGTGCGGATGGAGGTGTTGCTGACGATGCCGGACAGGGCGATCACCGCGATCTCGGTGGTGCCGCCGCCGATGTCTATCACCATGCTGCCGATGGGCGAGCTGACCGGCAGCCCCACCCCGATGGCCGCCGCGATCGGCTCGGCCACCAGGTAGACCTCCCGGGCCCCGGCGTGCTCGGCCGAATCGCGCACCGCCCGCTTCTCCACCTCGGTGATGCCGGAGGGCACGCAGACGATCACCCGGGGCTTGACTATGGAGCGCCGCTTCTGGGCCATCTTGATGAAGGCCCTCAGCATCTCCTCGCAGATCTCGAAATCGGCGATCACCCCGTCCTTCATGGGCCGGATGGCCTTGATCTCGTCTGGCGTCCGGCCCAGCATCTTCTTGGCCTCGTCGCCCACCGCAATGGCCATGCCGGTCTTCTTCTCGATGGCCACCACCGAAGGCTGGTTCAGGACAATCCCCTTGCCCTCCACATAGACCAGGGTGCTGGCGGTCCCCAGGTCCACCGCCATGTCGTGCGAGATGACGCTGGAAAAGATATCCCTCAGGTTGGGAAGCTTTATCATTGTTCCTCCAAGTTGGATGATGTTTTTCAAAGTATTAAAGTATTAACGCAGAACGAGTAGTCACGATGGGGCACGATTGGTATGCTGTTGGTATACGGTGGGCATTACATGGTTATACAATTGTTTGGTTCGTCGTATCACGATCGTTTGGTCAATTGTATCACCATTGTTTTTCACATTGCATCACAATTGTATCACCATTGAACGGCCTATTGCATGGCCAGCGGAGCGCGGCCCTCAGCTTCCGGTGCTCTCGTAGGCCCGGGCCCCCTGGCGCCAGACCAGCAGGGCCAGGCTCAAAAAGACCAGGGCCACCACCGGGGTCATCCAGACGTATATCGAATATCTGCCTTTCCCCAACACATACATAGAAGGGAAAAAGGCGGTGAAGGCGTAAGGGATGATGAAGGTCAGGATCACCCGCACCACCCGGTTGAAGATGGTCACCGGATAGCGGGAGAAGCCCTCCAGCATCAGCATCACCGAGACCACGCTGCCCCGGTCGTTGAACCAGAAAGTCAGGCTGACCAGAATGGTGAAGATCGCCAGGTAGATGGTGCAGGCCGCCAGCACCAGCCCCAAGGTGATTAGATAGTCGCCGATCCCCAGGTTCAGAGGCATCCGGGACAGGGCGTATGACATCATGGAAAGGCCCACCAAGATGGTGGAGCTCTCCTCCCAGTAGATGCGCTCGGTGATCACCTGGAAGTAGCTGTTCAGGGGCCGCAGCAATATCCGATCAAAATTGCCCTCGATGATATACTTTTCGCTCAGCTCCAGCAGGTTGGAGAAAAAGGTGAAGAACAGCCCCAGGCTGACCTGGGAGAAGCCGAAGATGAAGAATATCTCCTCCTTGCGCCAGCCCCTGAGGCTGGGAACCTTGACGAACAGCGATACGATGAACAGCACCCCTATCAGCTGCATCATGGCCCCGGCGATGAAGCCGGACAGGAAATCCTCCCGGTAGGCCAGGCGGGACTTGATGGAGTTGGACAGGTAGGCCCGCAGGAGATTTATGTAGAAAAGTGCTCTGCGCAATGACAATCACCTGTTTCTAAATGTTAGTGGCACCTTAACCCAACAATTAATCGGTTCATGAAAACTGGTCATTGCTGGCGTAAACTGACTGCGTTTAATTACTTCTGATGCTAAACTATCTGCTATATGATTACCTGAAGATTTAAAAAGTTTAGTCTTTATCACTTTTCCATGTTTATCAACCAAAACATTAAGTACCACTTTTTCACACCCACTCATACCTTTAGGGAATCCACCAGTATTACGAATTTTATTTAATACTGGCAATGAATCTAAACAACCAAACTTTGCAACCAAAGCAGAATTTTGCTTTTTATTTTCAGAAAGCAGTTGTAAATTTACAAAGCCCGCATGATGTTCTTGTTTGTATGCATTTGTATAAATTCTACGTGTATATGTATGATAGTAGCTCTTTTTTATCTTAATGCTGGTAAAACCTGAATCAATTATAGCTCCAATTATAGGTGTATAACCCAATTTTACGCCGTTAATGTAAACGGCAGCGCTATCTGGGCTGGTATCTAAAGTAATAAAACCTCCGGGCCAACCCTCATCTCCGGATGAGTATTTTACCGTTGTACTGATAATCACTGTTATAAGCATAAATTGCATGAAGTTTTTCAGCATATCACTTTCAATCCTTATAACTGTAATAAATTAAATCTACAATCTCTCATCCCCCCTGGATCTCCAAACGCTTGATGGCGTAGTGCCTCGTTGGCTTTTTCGAACTCATCCCTGGCCCTTCTCTTGGCAAGAGAAGGGAATCAAAGGGTTGAGTTGGATTACTCCGTCACCCCCCCTGGATCTCCAGCCGCTTGATGGCGTAGTGCCAAACGATCTGGCCGGTCAGATAGATGATCACTATCCACATTATCTGCAGCAGCACCCCTTGGTGCACCTTGGACAGCGGCTCCATACCCAGATAGATTCTCAGCGGCGCATAGGCAATGTACTTGAACGGCAGCCAGAACAAAACATTCTGCACCCAGTCCGGAAAGAAGGTGATGGGGATCATCACCCCGGAGAACACTTCGACCAACAACTGCTTGAACCGCAGCACCCCCTCGTTGTTCCGGGTGAAAAAGGCCACCAGCCCTGTCAGGTAGCTGATGCCGGCATGCAGAAAGAAGCTTAAGATTACGCTCAATGGGAACAGGTACGGCCCCAGCTTCCCGCTGGGCAGGCTGACCGGGAAGATCACCGAGGCCACGATGATGATGGGCAGGGTCATAAACAGGAACATGAACACCGCCCGGCCGAAAGCCCGGAAGTAGTGATACAACTGAAAATTGGTGGGCTTCAAAAGATCCATGGCGATGGAGCCGTCCCGCACCGCGTCGCCGATCATCCGGTCTATCCGGTTGGCGAAAAAGGTCCGGGCCGACCAGCCGATCACCACGTAGGTCATCATCTGCTCCATGGTAAAGCCGGCTATCACCTGGTGCTTGGCGAAAACCGCCTTCCATAAAAAGTAGTTCAGGGCGATGATCAGCAGATAGGAGACGAAGCTCATCAGCACCTGGAACCGATAGGCCAGATAGGTCAGATAGCCCATCCGCATGAAGGCCCAATATTTGGCCAGCCGGCTCACGGCGCTGCCGGTCTCCCCTGCTGGTAGATCTCCCGGACCACATCCTCGATCTTGGGATTCTCCAGCTCCAGATCCTTTACTTCAAGCTTGGACAGCAATTGGCCGATGATCTCCGGCGCGGCGACCTTTTTGCGGTCGAAGATGAACTCCCAATGGAAAGGGCTGTTGCTCTCCATCTCCACCGGATATTCCGCCAGCACCTTCTCCAGCCCGGTGCGATCTATGGGCAGGATGAAGTCCACCAGCAGCCGGCGGCGGCCCACCGCCCGGTCCTTGAGGGACTTGAGGTCCCCGTCGTATATCAGGCGCCCGTGGTCGATCATGATCACCCGGCGGCACAGGTGCTCGATATCGCTCAGGTCGTGGGTGGTCAGGATCACGGTGGTGTTGTATTCCCGGTTGATCTCCTTGATGAAATCCCGGATGCTGGACTTGACCGCGATATCCAGCCCGATGGTGGGCTCGTCCAGAAACAGCACCGGGGGATTGTGCAGCAGCGAGGCCGCCAGATCGCAGCGCATCCGCTGGCCTAGGGAGAGCTTGCGGACCGGGATGTTCAGCAGGTCCGCGATCCCCAGCACCTCCTCGAACTTCTTAAGCCGGGCTTCGAAATCGGGCTTGGGTATCTCGTATATCTTCTGCAGCAGGCGCAGGGCCTCGATCACCGCAATGTCCCACCATAACTGGGTCCGCTGGCCGAACACCACCCCGATTTTTTTTACATGCTGGTATCTCTGCTTGTACGGCACCAGCCCCTGAACGCTGATGCTGCCCGAGGTGGGCACCAGGATCCCGGTCAGCATCTTGATGGTGGTGGACTTGCCGGCCCCGTTGGCCCCGATATAGCCGACGATCTCGCCTGGTTCGATGGAGAAGCTGATATGGTCCACCGCCCGCACTATCTGGTACTTGCGGTTGACCAGGTCCTTGACGGAGCCCCACAGCCCGCTCCTCCGGCGGAAGGTCCGGAAATTCTTTACCAGTTCATTTACTTCGATGATGGGCATTGAGGGTAAAAATATAGATTTATTTTAAGGGTCATTCCTGCGAAGGCAGGAATCCAAGAATATCCCAAATTGCTTCATCTGCCGGGAATAAGGTTTGTTGCCACGGCGTTTTTAATAGATCAATAATCCGTATTATCATGCTATTCCCGCATCAAGTGCCCGTGGCCCCGCTAAAAGCGGAGCACGCCTTTGGCGTGGCGTGGCGGGATAAATTCCGAGTGGCATCCAGACCTGGATTCCTGCCTTCGCAGGAATGACAAATCGCTGTATTTAATTGCCATAGCAATAGTCGCGATGGCGGGTCCCTGATAAATAATATTAGTTTATAAAGACATACCCTTCAGCGGACAGCCTTGGCAATCGGGCTTCTTGCGGCATCGTTCCTTGGCCAATTTGACGATCAGGGCGTGATATTCGTTGAATAATTTTGCATCCCGGGGCAGATGCAACTCGAAGAGATTTTGCCATCCGGGGTAATCGGAGTCCTTTATTTTGACACCGTGGCGACCAAAGATCCGCCGGGTATAGGCGTCAATCACAAAAACAGGTTTATCCAAAGCGTAGAGCAGGATGGAATCTACCGTCTCCGGTCCCAGGCCATTGATGGCCAGCAGTTCATTCCGCAGAATCCCGGTCTTGACCCGTGACATTTTTCGCAGATCGCCGGAATATCTGTCAATGACATGCCGGCTGAAACCCTTTAGATATGCGGCTTTCTGGTTGTAAAAGCCGGACGGCCTAATGGCCGAGATCAATTTACTCTTGGAGATGACGGCGATCTTATGCGGGCGGATCAGATCCTTCCTCTTCAAATTATCTATGGCCCGGGAAGCATTGAGCCAATTGGTATTCTGAGTCAGCACCGCCCCTATCATCACCTCGAACGGGCTGTCGGCCGGCCACCAATATTGCGGTCCGAATTCTTTTAAAAGAATTTTATATATTTTTAATAACTTTTTCCCGTATATCATGTAATTTGTTATTTTAGCACAAGTTACGAATAAGTGTCAATGTTTATATGATTTTTGTTGGACAGTATGCAAGTCCTTTAAATTTAAGATGATAGCGCATATGATTTAAGTGAAAATAAAAAAAGGCGGGATTACCCGCCTTTTAAATATATGTCTTCCCTTATCTCCCTATTATCTTGATCCCCGAAGAGGTCCCGATCCGGTTGGCCCCGGCTTTTATCATAGCCATGGCATCATCGGCGGTCTTCACGCCGCCGGAGGCTTTTACCCCCAGTTCCGGTCCCACCGTTTTTCTCATCAATGAAATATCCTCGACCGTGGCCCCGCCGCTGGAGAATCCGGTGGAGGTCTTCACGAAATGGGCCCCGGCCCCTTTGGCTATCAGGCAGGCCTCTATCTTCTGTTCATCGTTCAGCAAACAGGTCTCGATGATCACCTTCACTGTTTTTCCACCGGCCGCTTTCACCACCCCGGCGATGTCCTGGGAAACCTCCTGGTAAAGCCCCGATTTCAATGCCCCGATATTGATGACCATGTCAACCTCGTCAGCCCCCTGCTCAACCGCCTTTCGGGCTTCATCTGATTTCAGGGCCGGATCGTCCGCCCCCAGTGGAAAGCCGCACACCGTGCATAATTTGACGATACTGTCCTTGAGATGTTCTTTGGCCAGCGGCAGCCAGTAGGGATTAATGCACACCGAGCAGAACCCATGCTCGACCGCCTGGCGGCACAGGTCGATGATGGCCTGCTTATCGGCCTCCGGCTTGAGCAGGGTGTGATCTATGTATGCGGCCAGTTCTTTTGGCTGGCGCACCTTTTGCGCCCCGGCGATCTCGTCTTCAAGCGATCTCCAGGCATCGCTTGAAGGCCGGTCGTAATCGGCCGGGATCCCGACATTTTTTAATTTCTGTCTGCCCTGTTCAATTAAGGCTTCCATTTCACCCTCTCTCTTCTTTTAATGGGTCAGGCAGGTTCCTTATTTTTCACAATGCAATCAGCGGATTGGTGTGATCGATAAGCGCCACCTTGGTCTTGTAGCTGTTTTCAAAGGCATGGGCGCGTATCGAACGGGGATTCCATTTTATCTCATAGGCCGAGAGCGCTTCATCTTTGCGAACCACCAAATCCACTTCGCTGCCGCTGCGGCTGCGCCAAAAATACAGCGACGCCCGGCCGCCGTTTAAAAGGTTCTGCTTTGCCAGTTCCGCCACCACCCAATTTTCCCACAAAGACCCGATATCGGAACGCAGCGGATTTTCGGAAAATTCATTCAGAATGGCGTTACGGATGCCTGTATCCCAAAAATACAGCTTGTGGTTTTTGGTGATCTCCTTGCGGGAATTGGTGGAAAACGCCGGAAGCCGAAAGATAACGAACGTCCGCTCCAACAGATTCAAATATCTATCCACTGTTACCCGGGAAATCTGCAGCTTGGCCGAAAGCTCGTTTACGGATACTTCCGAGCCTATCTGATAGGCCAGCAGCATTATCAGGCTTCTTATCAAATCGGGGGTTTTCACCAACCCCATCTGTAAAATGTCCTTTAGCAGATAATCTCCGGAAATCCCGTTTAACAGGTCCCTCCGGTTTGAGGTGGTTGTCACTTCCGGGTAACTGCCGTATATTAAATGCTGCATTAACAGCCCTTGCACCTGATTGCCGAAAAATTCCTTTATCTGATCTTTGGTATGGCCCGGTACGTACCATGACTGATCGGCAATGATTTCACGAAACAGTAGCGGCGGTAAATTTAACTTGACATTTCTGCCGGTAAGGCTTTCGGCCAAAAAATCCAGCAGATCCAAGCTGGAAGAGCCGGAAAGAATTATTTTGGGCGAGACGCCGCTGTCGAACCAACCCTTGACTATACGGCCGATCTCCGGCAAGCGTTGAGCCTCGTCAATTACCAATACCTGCGGGTCGCCGAAGTTTTGCATTGCCTGCCGCGGGGTAAGCGCCCCGGCCGCCTTTACCCGCTGGCGGTCGGTTTCAATATCCAAATTAAGCAGTTCAACCCGCATGCCGGATAAGGCTTTTTTGATCAGGGTTGTTTTACCAACCTGCCTTGCGCCAATAACAATTATAACCTTTTGTTGTTTAAGGTATTGTGCAAGCAGTTGCTCTGCTTCCCTTGTAATTAAATGTCTATTCATACAGTCATAGTATACAATATATGCTTATATATTGTCAAGTGATATTTACAAAATAACACAAAAACAACAACGCCAATGCTGGAGTAGTAAAAAACTTCATTTGAATATTTTAATGAATTATTTCAACTTCCCTATTCTACCATGCTTTTATATGTAATGTTTTCTCCGTCGGATTCAATGATGATCGCCCCGTGTTGGTCGGTCCTGAATATTTTGGAGCCGCATTTTTCATAGTTATCCAGCGCCTCCCGGGCGGGATGCCCGAAACGGTTGTCCTCTCCCACCGAGATGACGGCAATCTCCGGTTTGATGATCTCCGTTAGCTCCGCCGGATTATTGGGCCGGGCTCCGTGGTGGGGCACTTTGAGCACCCGGCAGGAACCCAGCAAACCCTTCTGCAGCAGGATTCCCTCCAGCTCCGGCCCCATATCCCCGGAAAATAAAATATTTGTCCGGCCATACTGAAGATAGAATATCAGCGACGACTCGTTGCCGTTGGGGGTGCTGTCCTCCCGGGAATAAAGAAAGCCCCGGGCCGGCCAGATCCCGCACAGGGTGTCGTAGCCGGAGACGGCCTCCAGTGCGACCTTTCCCGCCCGGGCCTGCTCCAAGGACTGGTTGAACATCGGCTGGCTGCTGGGATGGCCGCTGGTGACCAGCTTCCCTATCGTCACATGATCCAGCAGGTAGGACAGGCCGCCGCAATGATCGGCATCGCTATGGCTGATCATCACCTGATCCAATTTGGTGATCCCCTTGGCCCTTAAGAAAGGTACGATAATGTCCCGGCCGCTGTCCCGGTAGGGCGTATACATCCCGGCGTCTATCAGGAACTTTTTCCCGTTGGGGATCTCCACCAATGCGCAGTCCCCCTGGCCCACATCCAGGAAGGTGACCCTCAGGCCGGCCGGCCGGGCCAGAGCCTGCTGCCAGACCAGGACCGCGGCGGCCGCCATGACCAGGGAGATGACCGCCAGGCGGGGCTTCCCGGCCCGGCGCCACAGGAACGGCAGCAGGCAGATCCCGGCATACAATGCCAGCTGGGGCCAGGTTACGGTCGGCCAGTTGATGGTCCCCAGTTTCAGCCGGCTGAAGAACGCTACCGCTTCCAGCATGGCCCGGGAACAGATATAAGCGCTGGCGGCCATAGGCCAGGCAATCCAGCCGCCCAGAATATTTAAAAGCACCATCGCCAGTCCCTGGGCCAGGATCAGCCCGGTAAGCGGCACCACCACCAGGTTGGCAACCAGCGAGATCAGCGGGACGCGGTGAAAATACCAGGCCAACAGCGGGGCGGTGAATATCTGGGCGGCCAGGGACACCGCCAGCGGAGTCAATATCCGTTTTCTCATCAGGGCCGATCCGGAGGCCCTGAAAAGCTGGGCTTCAATGGGTCCGGTCAATAACAATATCCCGGCGGTGGCGGCGAAGGACAGCTGGAAGCCGATGTCAAAGGCCGCATCCGGCCAGAAGGCCAGGATCAGCAGGCCGGCCAACCCCAGCATGTTCAGGCCGTTCCCCCTCCGCTCGAACAGCCCGCCCAGCAGGACCGCCCCCACCATGATGGAGGAGCGGACGATCGAGGGACCGGCCCCGGCCAGCAGGGTATACACCGCCAGCCCGGCCACCGTCCCCAGGCTGGCCGCTCGCTTGGGCAGCTGCAACAGGCGCAGGGTGATGAAAACGATAAAAGCCATCAGCGCCGCATGAAGCCCCGATACCGCCAGCACATGGGCGGTCCCGGTGTCGGAAAAGGCCTCCCGGACCGACCGGGAGAGGTTGTATCTCTCCCCCAGCAGCAGCCCGGCCAGCAGGGACCCCGGGTCGCCTCCCAGATAGCGGTCGATGGCCCCCCGCACATACTGCCGCAGGGGGATGATCAGGCCGGACATCACAATATTGCCCCGGGAATGCGATATGACCTTATGACTGTTGGCGGCAAAGATGCCGGACACCTCCTGGCGTTCCAGATACCGGCGGTAATCGAACCCTCCGGGGTTGCGCCGCTCGGCGGCCTTACGCCAGGTCCCCTCCACCGTCAATAGATCCCCGTATTCAGGCGGACTTTCCCCTAGGGAGCCGATATAGGTCATCAATTTCTGGTCGACCGGCTGCCATGAATCGCCGCTGCGCCGGGCAATAGCCCGGGACACAAACCTCCACCCCCTATCGGTCCGGCGGGGCTCGGAGATAACTTTTGTCAGCAGGACCTGTTGGCTGCCGTGGTCCCATTGGGGTGGAACCGCGGAGTGCCTTATTTGGTAGCTTACCAGACCTGCCGCCATCAGGACCAGATATATGGCCGGGGCAATCATTTTTATTTTGAATCGATGACCGGCCCAGGCCAGCAGCAGCGCTGCCGCAGCCATCAGCCCTGAAAAAATAAAAGGGATGCTGAACGCCGAAGCGGTCAGCACCCCTAATAACAAGACTATGAAAATTTTCAGGGCCGGATATCTGTCCATCTCAAACCATATTAAACGTAGGATATCCTCTGCTTTTCCGGTTTCTTCAGCTTGGATGGGATGGGCTTGGGTTTGGGGGCTGATTCAGTTTCGGGCTCCGGCGCCGGCTGGTACTGGGGGGCCGGGGCGGCCGGCTGCATTGCGGGCCTGGGTGGAGGCGCAGCCGGACGTTGAATCTGCGAAGCCTGGGGCATCGGCC
>JAGVNJ010000036.1 GCA_020053305.1 Candidatus Edwardsiibacteriota bacterium
GCGGGAGTAACTCCCACTGTAATCAACAAGGCTATACTGACAATTCACGACACGCATTCATCCACGGGTAGAACCCGTGGTCTTCTGCGCCTTTGATAACTTTTTGAATATCTTATTTATTGCTTCTTCTATCCTATCTTTTTCAAATATATTTTCTCCCGTTGTTCTTCCGTTTAATACTCGCATTCCGTATCTACCCAACCAAAGGGTATCACCATCACAACCGAACATTGTAGCAACCATTGAAAAAGCATAACATTTCCCCTCCCACTTCTCAGTAGCTGAGTTGCTTACGGTTTCTGCATAGCTATCCCACTTTGCATAAGAATTTCTTACGTCCGCCAGGGTCATTTGATAGGAAATATTTAAAACAGCATCAATTTCCAAACTATCGCATAAATTGACGATATAAGATCTTTTATTTATTTTCCCCTTAATTGTGGTTAAGGGATTGCTTTCATTTGGCACACCCATTTCTGACAATATTTTTTCCTCTTTTTGCCTGATTATATCCATATCGAGGATTGTATATTTACCTGATTCTATGATTTTATGCAGTGCTTTATTCTCAGTGACAAGAGCTACACTATCGATAAACGTTTTTTCTTTCAATATTTGAAGTCCCTTAGGGTTGAACATCCCATAGCTAACAAGCCTCTTTAAACCCCAAAACATATCAGGTGAATTTTCATATTCATAATTCAGCGACTCTAAAATAATGTTTTCTATCGGAGTAATGGCAATTATTTTAACCTTGTTATCAATTTCTTCTTTTGGAATATAGAATTTTTCTTCAGCCCGTACCGAAGTAACGCACGAAGATATGATAATAATAGAGCATATAAAAAGCCGATTTCTTTTCATTTTATTCTCCTTTAATATTAATCATCTTCCATGTCATCATAAAGATGCTTGCCCCGCCAGAAATAGAGTGCGAACCGGAACAGCCCGTATCCCAGCAGCAGCCCGGTGATCATCCAGAACCTGTCCTGCATGGGGTTGAAATCGTAAACATACCGCATGACCATAAAGGCCAGCCCCAAAAGGATGATGATGGCGCTGGAGGTGATATTGAACCACCACCGGATCTTGCGCTTTTTCTTTTCTACTTCGTTTATCATGGAAAATATCGTTACGTAATTTCTATCATTTTTTTACCACGCCTGTGTGCCTGCCTGACCTCGATACAGCCGGTGGTTGAGTAGCATAAAAGCGTATCGAAACCACTGGCCACTCGGCCAACGTCAGGCCAGCGGCGTCTGTTTGTGGCTCTGTGTGAAATTTTGATAACCAAGAGAAATTAGGTCGTGGCCCGATTTTGGACCACGACCTTGAGCTTGCTTGATCTTATTATCTGGCCAGCGATTTCAGGAACGGCGCAATCACCAGGGCCACCACGCTCATCAACTTGATAAGAATATTCAGCGACGGGCCGGCGGTATCCTTGAATGGATCGCCCACCGTGTCGCCCACCACCGCCGCCATATGGGCGCTGGAACCCTTGCCCCCGTGCTGTCCGCCCTCGATATGCTTCTTGGCATTGTCCCAGGCCCCGCCCGAGTTGGACATGAAGATGGCCAACAATACTCCGCTGACGGTGACCCCGGCCAGCAGCCCGCCCAGAGCCTCGATATCCCACAGCCCGAAGACCACCGGGGAGACCACCGCCAACAGGCCCGGCAGTATCATCCGCTTGATGGCCGCCGCGGTGGAGATGTCCACGCACTTGGCATAATCGGCCTCGGCCCCCGGCTTTCCCTCCAGCAGGCCGGGGATCTCTTTGAACTGACGGCGCACTTCGGCCACCATCTCGAAGGCGGCCTTGCCCACCGCCTTCAGGGCCATGGAACTGAACAGGAACGGCAGCATGCCGCCCATGAATAGCCCGGCGATGACCTTGGGCTGGGAGATATCTATCTTTTCGATCCCGACCGCCGCCTGAAAGGCCGAGAACAGGGCCAGGGCGGTCAAAGCCGCCGAGCCGATGGCAAAGCCCTTGCCGATGGCCGCGGTGGTGTTGCCCACCGCATCCAGTTTGTCGGTGCGCTCCCGCACCTCGCCGGGCTGACAGCTCATCTGGGCGATGCCCCCGGCATTGTCGGCTATCGGGCCGTAGGCGTCCACCGCCAGCTGGATGCCGGTGGTGGAAAGCATTCCCACCGCGGCGATAGCGATGCCGTACAATCCGGCGAACTGATAGGCGGCCACTATGGCTATGGAGATGCAGGTCATCGGCAAAGCGGTGGACATCATCCCCAGAGCCAGCCCGCCGATGATGGTGGTGGCCGGGCCGGTCAACGCCTGCTTGGCTATGTTTCGGGCCGGACCCCTGGATTCCGAAGTGTAATATTCTGTCAGCAGGCCGATGGCGATGCCGGACACCAGTCCCACCACCACCGCCCCGAAGATCCCGGCGGCGGTCAGGGTAATCAGGGTGCCGGTGGGATTGACGCTGAAGTTGACGGCCGTCGGCACCAGCCATTTTATCGCCGGGTACATGAATAAAATTGCCAAAGCTCCGGCTCCGAAGGTCCCCAGGTTAAGGGCCTTCTGGGGGTCGCCGTTGTCCTTCATCCGGACCACAAAGGTTCCCAGGATGGAGACGCCGATGCCCAGGGCGGCCAGCACCAAGGGCAGCATGACCAGGTTGATGCTGTAGAAGACTCCCAGCACCATGGCCCCCACGATGGCTCCCACATAGGACTCGAAAAGATCGGCCCCCATGCCGGCCACGTCGCCCACGTTGTCGCCCACGTTGTCGGCGATCACCGCCGGGTTGCGGGGATCGTCCTCCGGGATCCCGGCCTCAACCTTGCCCACCAGGTCGGCCCCCACATCGGCCGCTTTGGTGTAGATGCCTCCGCCCACCCTGGCGAACAGGGCGATGGACGAAGCGCCCAGCGAGAACCCGGAGATCACCGACAGCAGCCGGGCCAATTGGAACTCGTCGCCGGTGCCGAAGCCCAAGATCTTGGTATATAACAGGAATAATATCGTCAGTCCGGCCAGTCCCAGGCCCACCACCGACATGCCCATCACCGTTCCGCCGGAGAAGGCCACCATCAGGGCCTTGGGCAGACCGATCTTGGCGCCCTGGGTAGTCCGGACATTGGCTTTGGTGGCCACCTTCATCCCGAAATAACCGGACAGACCGCTGCAGAAAGCGCCAAAGGCAAAGGACAGCGCCACCAGAGAGCTTGAACCTTCCTGCCTGGCGTTCATCCATCCCAGCAGGGCCGCCACCACTACCACAAAAATGACCAGCACCTTGTATTCCCGTTTCAGGAAAGCCATGGCCCCGTCCCGGATGTGCCCGGCGATGATATTCATCTTGGCGTCTCCTGGGTCCTGCCGTCCGACCCAGGAAGCCTTGAAAAATGCAAATATCAGAGCAGCAATCCCGCCGGCCAGCGAGATGATCAATAATTTATCCATACAATAATATCCTTCGCTGTTGTTAATTTCTGAGCCGGATTTGAGCCGGTCTCAGGTTAATGATTCATTTTGTTATTTTATCAAAGAACCGGGCCCTTTTTCAATGTTTTTTATTGCCGGGGCCGTTGTCAGAGATCTATCTTTCGTCCGTTCACTAAGGTCATTACCGCCCTGCCCTTGAGCTTATATCCCTTGAACGGTGAATTCCGGCTTTTGGATCTGAACTTGGCCGGATCCACCACCCATTCCGCCTGAGGATCGAATATTGTCAGGTTGGCCGGAGCCTTAAGTTCGATGGCATTCTCGATCTTTAATATCCTGGCTGGATTGACGGCCATCTTCTCCACCAGTTGCGAGGCCGTCAGAATATTCTTCTCCACCAGGTGGGTCCAGCAGAGACCCAAAGAGGTCTCCAGCCCCAGCATCCCGCAGGGGGCCTGGTCGAACTCCACCTCCTTCTCCTCGGACGAATGAGGGGCATGGTCGGTGGCTATGCAGTCGATGGTGCCGTCCTTGAGGGCGTCGATGATGGTCATCAGGTCGGCCTTGCTGCGCAACGGCGGATTGACCCGCATCATGGAATCGTAGCCGATCACCGCCTCCTGGCTGAGGATGAAATACTGGGGGCAGGTCTCGGCGGTCACCTTGACCCCGGCCCGCTTGGCCCGCCGGACGATGTCCACCGTCTCGGCGCAGGAGACGTGGGCGATATGCACCCGGCCCCCGGTCAGGTCGGCCAGCATTACATCCCGGGCGGCCATGGTGGCCTCGGCGGCATTGGGAATTCCCCGCAGTCCCAGCTTGGTGGCCAGGGCCCCCTCGTTCATGGCGCCGTCGGCCGACAGGAATTTATCTTCGCAGTGGGAGATCACCGGGATGTCGAACATCCGGCAGTAATCCAGCGCCCGGCGCATCAGGTTGGAATTGGTTACCGGTTTGCCGTCGTCGGAGATCGCCACCGCGCCGGACTGATGCATGTCGCCGATCTCGGCCAGCTCCTCGCCCAGCAATCCCTTGGTGATGGCGCCCACCGGGTACACCCGGCATTCGGGGATCTGCCGCGATTTTATGAATTGCACCAGCCCCTGGCTGTCTATCACCGGCTGGGTGTTGGGCATGCAGGCAATGGCGGTGAAGCCGCCGGCCGCCGCGGCCCGTGAGCCGGAGGCGATGGTCTCTTCGTCCTCCCGCCCGGGCTCGCGAAGATGGACATGCATATCCACCAGGCCGGGGAAGACATACTTGCCTTTGAGGTCGATGACTTCGGCCTGGGCGTTATCTATCTTGGTTTCGATTCCGGTGATCCGGCCGTCCTCGATCAGAATGTCCAGGACCTCGTCCCGGTGGTTCTGGGGGTCTATCACCCGGCCGCCCTTGAGAAGAATTCTGAATTCTGAATTCTGAATTTTGACTTTATTCATTATTATGCCTCCTTCTTTATGGCTTCGGCCAGGGGGGCATCGCCGCCCGACAGCAGGTACAGCACCGCCATCCTGACGGCTACCCCGTTGGTCACCTGGTCCAGTATCACCGAACGTTCCCCGTCGGCCACATCCGGGTCTATCTCGACGCCCCGGTTCATCGGCCCGGGGTGCATGATGGTCACATCCCCCTTGGCCCTGGCCATCCGGTCCTTGTCCAGGCAGAAGTGCAGGGAATACTCCCGCAGCGACGGCAGCAGGCCCTTCTTCTGGCGCTCCAGCTGAAGCCGGAGGACGTTGATCACGTCGGCCTGGGAAATGGCCTCATCCAGGTTGTAATACACCTTGACCCCCAGCTGTTCGATCCCGATGGGGATCAGGGTGGATGGGCCGCATACCGAGACCTGGGCCCCCATCTTCAGCAGGCCGTTGATGTTGGAGCGGGCCACCCGGGAATGGGTAACATCGCCCACTATCAGCACGTTCAGGCCCTCGAACCCGCCGCGTTTTTCCTTTATGGTGAACATATCCAGCAGGCCCTGGGTGGGGTGGGCGTGCTGCCCGTCCCCGGCGTTGATCACCCCGGCCTTGATGCGGCTGGCCAGAAAGTGCGGGGCGCCCGAGGAGGAGTGCCGCATCACCACCAGGTCGATCTTCATGGCCTCCAGGTTGCGCGCCGTATCTAAAAGTGTTTCGCCTTTTTGGACGGCGGAGGTCTTGGGCGAGATGTTGACGGTGTCGGCCATCAGCCGCTTGGCGGCCATATCGAAGGAGGCCGAGGTCCGGGTGGAGGGTTCAAAGAACATGTTGACGATGGTCTTGCCTCGGAGAATGGGCACCTTTTTGATGGGCCGGTTGAGCACCTCCCGGAAGCTTTTGGCGGTGTCCAGGATCATGTTCATCTCATCGACCGACAGCGACTCCAGGTCCAGCAGGTCCTTTTTATTCCACTTCATCGTTCAGCTCCTTTATGATCACTTTCTCCTCGCCGTCCTCCTCCTGGGTACGGACCGCTATTATCTCCTTGTGAGAGGTGGGGACGTTCTTGCCCACGTAGTTGGCCTTGATGGGCAGTTCTCGGTGCCCCCGGTCGATCAGCACCGCCAGTTCGATGCTCCTGGGCCGACCGAAATCCAGGATCTCGTCGATGGCCGCCCGGACCGTGCGACCGGTATACAGCACATCGTCCACCAGGATCACCGTCTTGCCGGTCACATCCAGATGCAGATCGGTCTGGTTGACCACCGGCTGGTGGGCGATGGTCTGGAGATCGTCCCGGTAGAAGGTGATGTCGATGGCCCCATAGGGGATATTGGTCTTCTCTATGTCGCTGATGATGCGGGCTATCCGCTTGCCCAGGGTGTCGCCCCGCCGCTTGATGCCGATGATCATCAGGTCCCTGGTGCCCATGTTCTGCTCCACAATCTCATGGGCGATCCTGATCATGGCCCGCTCCACCTGCTTGGCGTCCATTATGACTGCTTTTTGTTTGGTCATACTGCCTCCGTATATATTATTGATATTTTGTCCATTTAAGCATGGCCCGTGTCATTCCCGCGCAGGCGGGAATCCAGGCATATCATCTATACCCTTCGAAAGCCGACATTAATATTGCTTGCGGTTTTGTCCGCTCAGGATTTATTCCTGGATGCCTGTCTGCACAGGCATGACAAAATGTGGTAAGAAATGGCGCAAAAGTGAATAATTTATGCTGGCATCAACATTTGTCGAATTTAACGTATAAACCTCAAAAATGCACGAAAAGCGGTACAAAGCTTCTGAAACCATTGTAAACACTGACACTATGTTTGCACTTCACTTACATAACCACCAAAATCATCCGA
>JAGVNJ010000016.1 GCA_020053305.1 Candidatus Edwardsiibacteriota bacterium
CTTCTGTACTGTGTTTGCGTGCATCTATTTGTTTCATGCACCAATTATATCACAAACCAGATCATTTTGATATATTTATTTGCCGGGTTAATAATATCAGAAAGTTTCAATAGGTACAAACCACCATATGAAAATTCAGTAACGGCGCCATCACAAATTGCTGGTTATTTTAACGAAGAAATAATTTTAGAACAGGCATTACCTAAACTTGAAAAGGAAGAACAGATTAAACGTGCATTGTATGGAATAAATGAACGAAAAATTAATGATTTAAAAAAGAATGTTGAAAATGTACATACATTTATTCAATTATCACATGAACGTCTTTTTTGTTTAGAGGTTCTGTTGCGTAATTTACCAGAGACAAAACCAGATGTAATAAAATTGAAACAACAAATAAATACGTTTTTAGTCGAATCGAAAATAAGTATTATTTTTGATTTATACAATAACTTGTTTTTGCCACTTGAAGAACCACTTCTGCAAAAAGAAATAAATAATTTATTGCCAAGGTTATCAATAATATCAACTGAAAGAGCAGATGAATTTGTGCAAGCATATCATGATATGCTTGCTGGGAAAAACCCGGATGATATATTTATAAGCTCATTTAAAACATTAGAAGAAATCGCTAGACAATTAAATAATGATCAGGATTTTCAATTTGACGATAAAGATTTAAAAAAATATTATCCAAAATTACACAAGACAATACACAAATCCATTTTGTATCTTGTTGCTCATCGGGGTGACCAAGCAGGGCATGGCCGAAAAGTGCCATTCGAAATAAGATATATTTTGTTTTCAATAATCAACATAGCTTTACTATTATTAGATTGCCATGATGAAAAGCAACCCAAATAATACTGTAGAATTCAAGGACCGCTCCAGTGGCTTAAAAGCCTTTGGGGTGGTGCTGATAGTAATTGGCGGTTTCAACTTGCTGATGATCCCGCTGGCTGTGCTGGGCAGCATAATGAGCCGAACCATGGATGCCGGGCAATCGGCCGGCTATTGGGTCTTCTCGCTTTTGGTGAACCTGCTGACATATCTTTTTCTGGGCGGAATATTCCTGGGGATAGGGATCGGCTCCATCAGGCTAAAGCGCTGGGTGCGGCCGTTGCTGCTCCCCATCGGCTGGGTGTGGTTGCTGCTGGGCCTGCTGGTTACGGCCACGATATTTTTTGTAATGCCAAAGATGATGGGAAATTTTATGCTGCCCGAAGTATCCGACCCATCGCTTATCGTTGGCATTGTAATCATGTTATCCGGGGCAATGTCAATCCTCTTCATGGTCCTGCTGCCGGCTCTGCTGATATGGTTTTATTCCCAAGGTTCGGTAAAGCAGACATTGGAGGCAAAAGATCCCGGCCCGGCCTGGACCGATGCCTGCCCTCCCCCGGTGCTGGCAATAAGCCTGTTCTACGGAGTAAACGCGGTGTTGGCTTTGCTGACCTCTTTTTTGGGCGTGAGCTTCATTTGGGGTTCCATAATCACAGGGCTGCCGGCCATTCTGGTCACAATATTTTATGGACTGATACTGGCGTATATTTGCTATGCTATTTACCGGCTTGATAGTCGCGGCTGGTGGACCGCCGTGATCTCTACGGTTTTCTGGACAATTTCATCCCTGCTGGTCTTTTCCAAGAATGATTCAATGGAGATAATGGCTTTGATGGGCCGTAGTGATCAATTACAATATGCCCAGGAAGGCATGTCTATGATGCTGAAATACCAGGGTTATATATTATTGCTATCGGCAGTCACCCTCCTGGGATATCTTTTATATATCAAAAAATATTTCAAGCGGACATAAACTATCATGGCCATAGTCCGAACAGTTAAGCCGGTCAAGTTCTTCCTGGGCCTGATCTACTCCCAGGAGGTGAGCCTGTGGGACCTGGAGCGTGACCTGCAAAAACATTTCGGCACCATCGACCGCAAAAGCCCGGTGCTGGATTTCAGCGGCTCCACCGATTACTATGCCCCGGAAATGGGCCCCAAGCTTTTCCGGACCTGGTGGAGCCTGCACCAGCTGGGTGATCCGGGTAACTTGCCGGAGCTTAAGCTGCTGTCGAATCAACTGGAGGATGACTACCTTAAGGCCTCTGAAAGCTCCGGGCGGATCGTGAACATCGATCCGGGATATGTCAACGAGGCCCGGGTGATACTGGCCACCTGCAAGGATTTTTCCCACCGGGTTTATCTGGGCCAAGCTATTTATGGGGATGTCACCCTCATCTATCGGGGGGACGGATTCCAGCCGCTGGAATGGACCTACCCCGACTACCAGTGCCCCGAGGCTCTGAGATATTTCCAGGCCTTGAAGGACGATTACCGAAAACAGATCAAGGAGGCGCAATGACCGAGGAACAGAGCAAGATAATTATGGAATGGACGGTCTTCCCGCTGGCGGAATCCCGGAGCAAGGCCCTGATAGCCATTTTGACCCCGCCGCTGGCGATGGTGGTCATATATCTTTTGATGCAGTCTTGGTTGTGGGCCGGGCTGGGCTTTTTGCTGCTGTTCTCTTCGGAGTTCCCGTTCTTCCTTAAGTCCCGGTATACCTTCGACGAACAGGGGGTGACCATGAAACGGGGCGGGGTGACCATCGTCCGCAAGTGGGAGCAGATCAACAGCCATTATCCCGACAAGAACGGGGTGCTGCTGTCGCCCTTTGCCAAACAGACCTGGCTGGAAAATTTCCGGGGCATATACCTGCAATACGGAAGACACCGTGAGGAGATCATGGCGGTTTTAAAAGACAGGATAAAACAGGCCGAACCGGAGAAGAACGAAGAGATCAATAAAAACGAAACGGAGCCAAAATGAAAAAGGTCATTTTGCTTATAGCGGTTCTGCCCCTGATCTTTGCCGGCGTCTGCCAAGCCTGGCAGCAGAGAGTGGCCTACAATATCGAAGCCCGGCTGGACACCCTGGAGCACAAGATATATGCCACCCAGCATCTGCGATATTTCAACAACTCGCCGGATACGTTAAGCAGTGTTTGGTTTCACCTGTATCCCAACGCCTACCGGGACAACTCCTCTTTCTTCGCCAGGGAGGCCGAGCAGCAGCAGGATTACCGGTTCCGGCACTCCGGCCCGGAGGACAAGGGATGGATCGAAATAAATTCCCTGCTAGTGTCTGGTAACCCGGCAGAGCTGAAATACGGCACCGAATATGACCCGCCACGACTGCCAAGATTTGGTCGTTTCTCCGAGATGACGATTTTCGGCGGTCCTAACCCAGATGACATTGACATTGCTAAACGCGACTCCTTCATGGTCTATAGAAAATCGAAACAGCCCAAACACGTACTGGATTCCACCTCGGCCAGTCTGGATCTGCCAATTCTCGTGGCTCCTGGTGATTCGATAGATTTCTATTTCGATTTCACGGTAAAGGTGCCAAAATTCTTCTCTCGGATGGGACATAATGGTAACCACTACGAGATCTCCCAGTGGTATCCCAAGATAGCCGTCTATGATGCCAAGGGCTGGCATGCCGACGGCTATCATTATATCGGCGAATTCTACGGCGATTACGGGAGTTTTCAAGTGGGCCTGACCGTTCCCAAAGATTTCAAAATAGGCTCCACCGGGGAGGAGATTATCGACCTGGGCGACACGGTTTCGCAGGGCAATGATCCCACCTGGTATTACCTTTTCGCCGCCGATAATGTTCACGATTTTGCCTGGTGCGCCAATCCGGAATATTCGGAGATTTCCGAGCTGCACGGCGACATCGCCATAAAAATCCTCTACCGGCCCGGGCAGAAGGAACGCTGGAAGAACGTGATGCAGTACGCCAAGGATGCCCTGGATTATTACGGAAAGTGGTACGGCCAATATCCCTATTCCACCCTGACGGTCTGCGACGGCGACATGGCCGCCGGGGGCGGCATGGAGTATCCCAATATGGTGATCGTGTCCACCGGCGAGGATAAATACACCCGGACCCTGGAGATGGTGGTGATGCACGAGATAGGCCACCAGTGGTTCTACGGAATTTTAGGCAATAATGAAATGGACGAGGCCTGGCTGGATGAGGGGATCAACTCCTTCTCGGAGCAGAGATATTTCGAGGAGAAATACGGGCCGGACGGCAACTATCTGGCCAAGGAATCCTTAAGAAAGTTGCTGCCCGAGGCCAGCAACCGGAACGTGGGCCGGTATATAAACTACCTTTATGCCGCCAACCGGATGGAAAAACACGTGCTGACCAGGGCCTGTGCTTATGACGAGACGGGGCAGTATGCCGCCAGCGTTTATATGAAGCCGGCCGCCAGAATGTGGTGGCTGAAGGATTATCTGGGAGATTCGGATTTCGACCGGGTGATGCAGGGCTATTGCCGGGACAACCGGTTCAAGCATGTGACCACGGCAACATTCCTTGATGCGGTGAATAATTATGCTGATAAAAATATCACGCGGCTTAAATTCCTGAATGGGGCAGCAGGGGGTGGTTACGAGGTGGCTTCGGTGCAGAACTGGAAAGGAAACAAAGACGAATATAGCATCAAGCTTGCCAGAAGTGGCTATCGATATGCTGATTCTGGAATAGAGGTAGCGCCGGTATTATTCGAGGCCAAGGACAGCAGCGGCAAAGAATACAAAATATTCTGGAGCGGGGCCGCCAAGGACACTACAATCGTTTTGCAGACCCAGGGGAAATTGGTGTCCGCCAATATTGATCCGGATAACAACCTGCTGGAGACTAACCGCTGGAACAACTGCTGGCCCCGCAGATACAGGGTAACCCTGGGCCCCCGCCTGCCGTCCTTCGAATCCTACAACATGTTCTGGCTGCCGGTCCCCTGGTACGATAATGTCAACGGATTCCGGCTGGGAGCCATGCTGCACGGGGCCTATCTGGCCGACGGCGATCCCATGGTGGGGCGGCACCAGTGGACCTTCTCGCCGTTCTACGGTTTCAGGTCCAGGGAGCTCAGCTTCAGTTTCGATTACCAGACGCCGGTGGACCTGCGTTCCGGGGCAAGTTGGGTGGAGAGATACATGTTCCGCCGCCTTCCCAGGGCCTATCTTACCGCCGGTTCGGCCTTCGGCATCAACTACGCCGGGGTAGGGCTGAAAAGGACCTGGGGGCCGCGGCTGATGCTGGATCCCACCGAGAGCTTCGACCTGAAGCTTGATTATACCCGCTACAAGGATTACCGCTTCTGGGACCCCCGGGACGTGGATACCGCAGCGGTGGTCAGCCTGATTGCCCAGCGGGGTTATGGCCTGACCCGGCATTGGGGCCGGTCATCTTTCCTCAGCCGGATAACGGTAGGATACATACAGCGGCCGGAATCGGATATCAATAATTATCTCAAATTCGAACTGGAGGAGAAGCTCAACGTCAGGATCAATAAACATATCAACCCCAGATTCCGTCTGGCCGCCGGCTATATCCAGGGGCCGGCCCCGGCCCAGGAGCAGTTCTTTCTGGCCGGGAGTTTCAAGACCACCGGCCTGGACAATATGCTGGCTTCGGGAAAGGACTGGTTCTCCACCCAGGAGCATTACCATGTGGACGGCGGGGCCAACCTGCCGGGATATTACGGCACCCATATCCGGGGAAAGAATCTATGGGCGGTCAATATGACTCTGCCTATAATGAAGAGCCCGGCATCGTTCTTTGCCGGGGCCGGTCAAATTGCCAACGACTGGCTGGAGTTCACCGCCGGAAGCATCCGGGCCGATGCCGGACTGTCGCTGGCCTTGGGGCCGATACGGCTGATGTTCCCGCTGTGGATAAACCAGCCGGAGCCGGGCAAGAAGCAGTTCGACTGGCGGTGGACCATCGGCTTCGGCGGCAGCGGGATGAGCATAAAGTTTTAAATATGAAATTAGATCGAATATCATCAAGCGGTGATTGTTAAGCACAAATTTGTGGCAAGAGTATGACATCTATATCTCTGGCCCTTATCCAGATGCACTGCGAGAAGGCGGCCATAGAAGACAATATAAAAGAGATGCGCCGTTATCTTGACCAGGCAAAAGATGCCAAGGCCGATATCGTCTGCTTTCCGGAGATGAACATCACCGGGTATATCGATCCCCAGCAGCATCCGGGGGCGGTCATCTCCCGGGAACATCCCGCCATCAAAGAAATCACCGGATTAAGTCGGGAATACCATACGACCATCATTGCTGGGTTCGTGGAGGAGAATAACGCAGGTAAACCCTTCATCACCCAGTTTGTGGCCCAGGATGGAGATATTTTAGGATATTACCGCAAGAGGACCATCAAGGATGACGAGACCAAATGGTTCAGCCCGGGAGATGATCTGCCGTTATTTTCGCACTCGGGCTTAAAATACGGCCTGTCCATCTGCGCCGATATCGACGATGAAAACATTTTTAAAGAGCTGGCCCGCAAGGGGGCCAAAATAGTCATAGAGTGCGCCGCCCCCGGCCTTTACGGGGACCAGGGTACCAGAAACTGGCAGGAGGGTTACGATTGGTGGAGGGACGAATGTTTCGGCAAGCTGGGCAAATATGCCGCCGAATATGATCTCCATATTGCCATAGCCACCCAGGCCGGCCGGACGGTGGACGAGGATTTTCCCGGTGGCGGATATCTTTTCTCCCCAAAGGGAAAATGCCTGGCCCAGTCGTCCGACTGGGAAGAGGGAATGCTGCTGGCGAAAATCCCGGTAGAATGATTTCTTATACCTAAAGATAAAAGCCCCGCCGTTGGCGGGGCTTTTTGGATATACAGCGTTTATAATTTGCGTTCGATGAAGTACTGGCTCTTCAGCTTCTTCATCCAGGCCTCATAAAGCTCCTGCATCTTTTTGGACTTTAAATATTCAACCAACTGACCCTTTACCGCTTCCATGGTGGGGGCCTTGGCCGGGTAGCGTTTTTCCAGCTTGACGATATGGAAACCGGTGGGAGTCTCGATCACGTCGCTGACCTCGCCCTCCTTCAGGATGGCCAGCTCGTCCTTGATCTCGGCCGGGAAGCCCTCCACCGGGATGCCCATCAGTTTGCCGTCGGTGTTCTTGGCCTCAGGATCGTCGGAGTAGGTCTTGGCCAGCTTGTTGAAATTCTCCTTGCCGACTATCACCCTCTCGTGCAGGGCGATGACGGTTCTTTTGGCCTTGGACATGTCGGCGTCCGAGGGGGCGACCATGATCAGGATATGGGCGGCATGAACCTGGTCGCCCTTCTTTTCCAGCAGCTTGATGATGTGAAATCCGAACTGGGTGATGATCACCCCGGACACCTGCCCCGGTTTCAGGGCGAAGGCTGCCTGCTCGAACTCCGGCACCATCTGGTTGCGTCCGAACCAGCCCAGGTCCCCGCCGTTGGAGGCTGAGCCGGGATCCTGGGAATATTTTTTGGCCACATCAGCAAATGGTTTCTTCAGCTTGAGCTGGTTCAACACCTGCTGGACCTTGGCCTGGGCGTCGGCCTTGGATTTCTGGCCCGGCTTGGGGGCTATCAATATATGCGACAGGTCAACCTTCTCCGGCTCGCCGGGGATGGAATCCTTGTGGCTGGCGAAGAAAGCCTCCAGCTCCTTGGTAGTCGGCGGGGTGACCTGGGAACGAAGGTTCCGGTCGATCAACCGCTGAACGATCAGCATGCTCTTGACATCGCTGCGGTGTTTGGCCTTGAGCTGGGCCACCGTGGTGCCCTCGGCCTTGAGCTGGGCGTTGAACTGCTCCTCGGTGGGGAACTGGGACCTCATCTCGGCGATCCGCTGGTCGAGTATTTCGTCTATCTCGGCGTCTTTTACAATAATGGATTCCTTCTTGGCCTGGGCCAGCATCACATAGTTCTCTATCTTCTGCTCCAGGGCCATCCTTCGCAGCGAATCCAGCGGGGTGGGATCTTGGGGGACCTGCATCCGGTAAAGCTGGACCTGGCGGTCCACCTCGCTCTTGAGGATCGGCTGGTCGCCCACCCTCCCGATGACGGCATCCAGGGTGTCGCCGGCCCAGGCAGCGCCGCCCAGCAACAGCAATAGAGCCAGCAGGGTCTTGAAAATCTTCATTATTGCCTCTCGTAAATATTAATCACTTACAAGTGAAATTCTATGAAAATGGATAGAATATTTTTTGACAGGATTTACAGTTTGCATAACAGTCAATTATAAAATGTTAAACCCGGAAATCATGTTAATCCTGTCAAATTTGGTCCCGACCTGTCCGCCGTACAATGCGTTGGCAGGCGGGCTTGTCCGGGTTAGGCCTAAGTTGAATCTTGAGAATTATTTTATCAATTCCGGGTGGCTCTCCACCTTGGAGGCCAGCCGCAGGCTGTCGCTGATATTGTCGAACCGGGTCTTCTGGCGAAGCATGGTCAGCCCGTAGACCAGGTCCTCCCGGATGTCCTCGAACTTGACTCCTTGGGGGGAGGTCCGGCGGTCGGTGACCTTCATGATATGGTAGCCGTCTGACAGCTTGATGGGCTCGGATATCCCGCCCTTCTTTAAAGAGAAGACCTTCTCCTCGAAATCGATCGGGATCTGGCCGCTGCCGCGCCGCAGGTATATTCCCAGGTCGCCGCCCTTATCCTTGGTGGTGGGATCCAGGGATTTTTCCCGGGCCAGCTTGGCAAAATCCTCGCCATTGTCCAGGGAGGCCTTGACCATCTGGGCCTGCTCGGCGGTGGCGGCGAGGATCTGGCTGAGTTTTATTTCCGCCTGATATTCCTCCTGGTGGGCCTCGAAATATTCCCGGGCCTCGGTATCGCTGACCTTCAGTTTCTCCACGATCTCCTTCTGGATGAACTGATTGGCCAGGATCTCCTTCTGCAGGTCGCGGATCTGCTTGGCTATCTTGGGATCCTTATCCAGCCCCTTCTTCTGGGCTTCCTGGTGGAACAGCTCGGTGTTCACCCAGCGGCGGACGAACTCCTCCTTCTGGGCCGGAGTAACATTGGTCATGCCCTCGGGCAGAATATCGTTGAAATCCTGCTGGACCAGCACAGCCTGGTTGACCCTGGCGATGGCCGGCTGATCCGATGATTTTTTCCCGCAGCCGAATACGGCCAGCCCCAGGACGGCCAGGGATATCAAAATTCTCTTCATGCTATTTCTCCTCCACGGCGGGCGAAGCCTCGGCCTTGGCCAAAAGGGCCTGATCGATCTTGACCGGGTATTTGGACTTGAGGGAGGCCAGCAGGTCGCCCAGGATAACCTCCTCCTGGGACTGCCGCAGCTTGAATTCTATCTCCCGCTGGGACTCCTCGAAGCTCCGCTGTTTGGCCGGGGTCTTCTCGGTGACCTTGATGACGGCGAAATTATTGCGGTAGGCGAAGGGCCGGCTGGGCTGGTTGAGGGCCAGGCCGAAGGCCATCCGGGAGAGCTCCGGTAACTCGGCGTCGTTGCTCTCCACCCACCGCAGGGCTCCGCCGGAGGCCTTGGAGGGGTCAACCGAACGATCTCGGGCCAACATTGAGAAATCGGTTCCCTTGGCCAGCAGGCCGTAGATCTCCTGGGCCTGGGCCTTCTCCGGCACGGCGATGATGTGAACCAGGGCCTTGGCCGGCTGGTAGAATTCCTTTTTATTGTCCTGGTAATATTTCTTAACCTGGTCGGGGCTCAGCATCACCTTGCCGGAGACGTCCTCCCGATAGTAGGTCTCGGCCAGCATGTTGTCCCTGGTCCGGCTGAGCTGGGCTTTGACCTTGGGGTTCTGCTCGATGCCCTTGGACTTGGCCCGGGCCAGCAGCAGGTCGCTGACGATCAGGCCCTCCAGCTGTTCCTTCAGGTGGTCGGCCTGGTTCAGGTCCAAGACCCCGCGCATATAGCGGTTGACGTTATCATACAGGTTTTGCACCGTCCAGGAGCCGCCGTTGTAGGTGATGACGGTCTTCTTGATCTCCTCGGGAGAGGCCTGGGGCAGGGCCGGCATGCCGGGGGTCTGCTTGGCGGCCAGGGCCTGGATGATGTCGCCCTTGATCTTTATGTTGGCGCCCTCCCGAAGCTTGGTGATATATTTATTGGCCAGCTCCCTGGGCCGGGTGGAGGAGAGCTGCTGTTTGATGCGGTCCTTCATCTCCTCGAAAGGCTGAAGCGGCACCTCCCGCATGGAGTCCAGCCGGATGATGTGGAAGCCGAAGGCGGTCTTGACGGGCTTGCTGGTCTGGCCGGGCTTCATGGAGAAGGCCGCCGACTGGAACTCCTCGACCATCTTGCCCCAGCCGAACCATCCCAGGTCGCCGCCCCTCTGGGCGGAGCCCCGGTCGACCGATTTGCTGCCGGCCAGCTGGGCAAAATCCCCGCCGCCTTTCAGGGCCTGGGCGATCTCCTTGGCCTCCTCCTCGGTCTTCACCAGGATATGGCTGGCCTTGGCTTCCTTGCCCAGCCGGTCGTAAAATTTCTTGACATCCGAATCTGACGGCTGGGCCCTTTTAAGGATCTCATCCTTGTATAGTTCCTGCAGCAGGATGTTCTTTCTGAGCTCCTCCAGGTCCTGGGCCAGTTTGAGGTCCTTGTCCATCCCCCGGGCCACCGCTTCGTTGACCATCAATTTCTGCTCCACCATCCGATCAAGCAGTTCCTGCTTGCCGGCCAGAACAGCAGCCGAATCGCCGGGGATCATCGGGGGCTTGTAGGCATCCTGGAAATCGCCCAAGGTAATTTTACTGCCGCCGACATTGGCGATGGTCTTATCACGGCTGCTGCAGGAGGTTAGCGCCAGGGTTAAGCTTAAGATCAGGGCGACAGAAAGCCATCTTTTCATTTTTGTATGCTCCTTAAAATATTTGTTTGCTTTTATGTGCTGATATTCAGATGCAAGTCCGAAGTTTATCATAGTTTGCCGCTGTTTGCAATATGATTTTTTAAAATATTGCTGTAACGGCGGCCGCAGAAATCTATTGAGAAACCAGGCCCGATTCTGCTATAATAAAAGCCGGTCAACCGTTAAACTTAAAAATGAGGTGACGCTTGCGCTGGAGTAAAGCTTTTATCCCCACCATGAAGGAGGACCCGGCCGAGGCCGAGATGCAGAGCCACCAGCTGATGCTGAGATCCGGAATGATCCGCCAGCTGACCGCCGGGGTGTACGAATATCTGCCCCTGGGGTGGCGGGTGTTTCTGAAGGTGATGCAGATAGTCCGGGAGGAGATGAACCGGGCCGGAGCCCAGGAGCTGTTCCTGCCGGCCCTGGCGCCGGCCGAGATCTGGCAGGAGAGCGGGCGGTGGGACGATTTCGGGGACGAGATGTTCCGGGTCAAGGACCGCAAGAAACGGGATTTCGCCCTGTGCCCCACCCATGAGGAGATCATCACCGACCTGGCCCGGGCCAAGCTCCGTTCCTACCGGGACCTGCCCCAGAACTGGTATCAGATGCAGGTCAAGTTCCGCGACGAGCCCCGGCCCCGCTCCGGGGTGCTCCGGGTGAGGCATTTCATCATGAAGGACGCCTACAGCATGGACCGGGACCAGGCCGGGCTGGATGTCTCCTACCAGGCCATGTACGACGCATACCATAGGATATTCTCCCGCTGCGGCATCAAATTCTTCGTGGTGGGGGCCTCCTCCGGGCTGATGGGCGGCAGCGGCTCCCAGGAGTTCATGGTGGCCTCGCCCTCCGGCGAGGATTCCTGCGCGGTCTGCCCGGCCTGCGGATACGCCGCCAACCTGGAAGTGGCCCAGTCAAAACTCCAAAGCCCGGCCTACCCCGAAGCCCAGCTGACCGAGGTGTCCACCCCGGAGAAGCGGACGGTGGAGGAGGTCTGCGGGTTCCTGAAGGTGCCGGCCTCGCAGCTGATCAAGAGCCTGCTGTATATGGCGGACGGCCAGCCGGTGTTCGCCCTGGTCCGGGGCGACGACGAGCTGAACGAGTCCAAGCTTCAAACGGCCCTGGGATCGGGCAACTTCCGTCCGGCCACCCCGGAGGAGGTGTTGAAAATCACCCAGGCCAATGTGGGCTTCATCTCACCGGTGGGGATCGACGGCATAAAAGTGCTGGCCGACCTGGCTCTGCAGGGCGCCCGGGGCATGGTCTCCGGCGCCAATAAGGACCACCATCACCTGAGTGGCATCAACCTGGCCCGCGATATCAAAGTGGAAAAATATGCCGACCTCCGGATGGTCAAGGCCGAGGAGCCCTGCATAAAATGCGGCCAGCCGCTGGTCGTCACCCAGGCCATCGAGCTGGGGCACGTCTTCAAGCTGGGCACCAAGTATTCCCAAGCCTTAAAAGCGCATTTCGTGGACGAGGACGGCAGCGAGAAGCCCCTGGTGATGGGCTCCTACGGCATCGGGATCGAACGGGTGGCGGCCTGCATCATCGAGCAAAGCCACGACCAGTCGGGCATCATCTGGCCGCTGTCGGTGGCGCCCTACCAGGTGGTCATCAGCCAGCTGGGCGGATCCGGCACCGAATCGGCCAAAGTTTCGGAATCCCTGTATAATGAACTGCAGGACGCCCGGTTCGAGGTCCTGCTGGACGACCGCGAAGAGCGGCCGGGCTTCAAGTTCAAGGACGCCGACCTGACCGGCATTCCCATCCGCATCAACGTGGGCGAGAAGAGCCTGCGGGAGGGGCTGGTGGAGATCAAACAGCGCCGGGACGGGCAGGTGTTCAAAGTGCGGCCCGAGGAGGTGCGGCGAAAGATCCAGGAGCTGACCTCGGTGGAGATGTGGCCCCTGAAACAGCAGTAAAGAGCCGTAGAACGGCAGTTCAATATCCGGCTCTGCACCTTAAATGGTGCAGGGCTTTGTATTGTAATGGGTATAAAAATATCTTGACATATGAAATAGCAATAATATATCATATCCAGTATACTATAGACACTACATCCAATAAAATATGGTGAAAATTATGAAGAAGTTTGTTTTTGTAATAATATCAGCTGCTTTTTTCAGCATCGCCCATGCCGGCGGTTACCGTTGCGAAAAGATAGCTAAAATAGGTTTAACGGGTGAGCTTGTTATTGCCGATGGCAGGAACGACGGGCAAAACAGGCTATATATACCGGCATCAAGATTTCATGAGATCTATTGGAATGGCGCAAGTTGGGTCAATGACAGCTTGTTTTATGACATAATAGGAATGTGTCGGTGTGCAGTAGCCGGCTCTGGACGTAACGATAGTATTATAAGGTTATATACCGGTGTAAGCGGCAGCGTTTTGTGGGAATTCACTTATAATGGGAGTCAATGGGATTCAATAAGAATTGATGATCGTAAAGGGTCAAATTTATTGACAATTGCGGTGGGTGATATAAAAAACGATGACACAATACGTGTTGTTGCTGGTGGCAACGATTCAGTAACTATAGCCTATACTTTCGATAAAGATAGCAGTATATGGTTAAAAGATACTTTAGTCAGATCATCAGCGGCAATGACCAGTTCGGCTATAGGCAATGGAAGAAATGATGGAATAAATAGGCTTTATCTGGGCAACTGGTATCGGATACAGGAATTAACTTATTTTAGCTCATGGTCATTTGATACGGTTGTATCTTTTTTTATTGAACCTTATGGCATTGCAATGGGGCAAGTTAAAAATGACAGTCTAAATAGAATATACATTAGCGGGAATTACGAATGCCTGTGGACTGGTACCGATTGGGATTGCCAGCCAATTGACACGACATATGGATGCAGCGGTAGATCAGCCATAGGCGCCGGACGGAACGATGGAGTTAATCGGTTGTATACGGCGACCAGCCTCAATGAAGAAATAGATTCCACCTATGCCAATGTTTATATCCGGGAAAAATCATATTATCCCGATTCAGGGTGGAAAGCAAAAAATATTCCGATTGTAATTGTAGATCCCTGGTGGAATCTGATGAGAGAGGAAATGGATTATGTTACAGTAGGTGATCTTCGCAATGACGGAATACAACGAGTATATGGCATATGTAGCAATGGTGAGATTTTTGAATGCACCTGGGATGACACGTTGAACGGGGTGGCAGGAACGCCAGTTTACCGTGACAAAGTTTACAGTTTAAAGTTAGAACAAAACTATCCCAATCCGTTCAAGACTAAAACAACTATTAACTATCAACTAACAACTAATGGCTCTGTAAACCTGTCTGTTTATAATATTGCCGGGCAGTTGGTGAAAACATTAATAGATGATCCCTCTCCTAATGCCTTAGGAGAGGGTAGGGTGAGGTCAATACCCTGGAACGGCCGGGATGACAATGGCCGGGCGGTGGCCAACGGGATTTATGTTTATAGACTAACCTCCGGCGGGCAAAGCCAGACCAAAAAGATGATAGTGATCAGGTAGCCCTCTTCGCCGGGCAACCAGCGGCCGGATGTTTCTCCGGCCGTTTTCTTATTGAACAAGACAATTGTTTTATCCGCAACGCTGTGGTAATATATGTCCATGGTATTCTCATCCGATCTCATAGAAGCAATAAGAAACGCCCGGAGCTGCCTGGTGCTTACCGGCGCCGGAGTCTCGGCCGAGAGCGGCCTGCAGACCTTCCGGGGCATGGAGGGTTTATGGGACGATTTCGATCCCATGAAGCTGGCCACCCCGGAGGCCTTTGCCTGCGAGCCTAAAAAAGTATGGGAATGGTACCAGTGGCGCCGGGAGAAACTCCCATTGGTCCAGCCCAACCCCGGCCACCGGGCCATCGCCCAGATGGAGAAATATTTCCAGAATTTCCTGCTGGTCACCCAGAACATAGACGGCCTGCACCAAAGGGCCGGCAGCACCAAGATGGTGGAATTGCACGGCAATCTCAACCGCAACAAGTGCTCCCGCTGCGGCATCATGATCGAGACCCTGCCGGTCTCCGACGAGGTCCCGCCCCGCTGCCAGTGCGGCGGGCGCATCCGTCCTGACGTGGTCTGGTTCGGCGAGATGCTTCCTGAAGCAGTGTTGCGGCAGGCCTGGCGGGCGGCCGAGAGCGCCGATCTGTTCTTCTCGGTGGGCACCTCCTCGGTGGTCCAGCCGGCGGCCTCCCTGGGCCTGGTGGCCAGGAACAACGGGGCTTTTTTGATCGAGGTGAACCTGGAGAAAACAGAACTGAGCGGCCTTTTCGACCAGGTGTTTTTGGGGAAGGGCGGCCAGATAATGCCCTTGATCCTGGAGGAGATCATAAAGGCCAAGGCCGGCTCTTAGTAATTTTATTTCGAAAGGTATAATTAAAAAAACGCTTATAGGCCGAACTTAAAAGGTTGCAGATTAGAAATTGACTGTTTTCCAAAGAGAGGGTAAAAAATGCGGCCAAGTCTTTCCGGATTTATAAATGAGTTACAGGAAAATCCCTTCTTGACAACAGGGCAACCATAGTTGTATATTAATACCGGTAAACCGATAACTATAACAATCAGCTACAGGAGCAAACATGGCCAGGAGCAAGAACAAACAGAAAAAGAAAAGTCTGGACTTCAAGAGAAAACGGACCCGCCGTTCCCAGAGGAAGAAAGCCATAAAGGCGGCAGCCGGCGGCATCAGGAAGACGCCAGCCAAAAAGTAGGTCCGCTCGGCGCCCTTATCGGCCCCATAAAATACAGCGGCAGGTTTGGATAAGCCGGCCGCCGGAATATCCAACGTTTTTTAGGAGACAGGAAATGGCCATTGCCGAGATCACCGTCGTGCCGGTGGGCACCGGGAGTCCCAGCGTTTCCAGCTTTGTGGTGGACACCATCAAGCTGGCAAAAAGCACCGGGCTGAAGCTGGAGATAACCTCCATGGGCACCAATATCGAGGGCCCGTTGGAGGACATTCTGGCGGTGGCCCAGGCCATGCATCAGCGCTGCCTTTCTACCGGGGCCGAACGGGTGTTCACCTCCATCAAGATCGACGACCGGAAGGACAAACCGGTCACCATCGAAGGAAAGCGGGCCCGGGTGGTGGAGGGACTCAAGAAAAAATAACTCCATAACAGCTGTTTCTTTAGTCACTAACTAACAAGTAAAATTCTATGCAAAATGTATAGAATGTTTTTGACAGGATTTACAGGATGATCAAGCTTTGCATAACAGCCAGTTACAAAATGTTAAATCCGGTAAATCATGTTAATCCTGTCTAAATTTTGGTCCGGTTTGTCCGGGTTAGGGTAATGAAAATGGAATATATCTACCTTGATCACAGCGCCACCACCCCGGTGCGGGACGAGGTCCTGCAGGCCATGCTTCCCTTCTACGGCCCCGAGTTCGGGAACCCCTCCAGCATCCATTCGCTGGGCCGGGAGGTTCGCCAGTCAATAGAGGCCTCCCGGGAAAAGGTGGCCAAAGCCCTTAACTGCGATCCTTCGGAGGTGGTCTTCACCGGCTCCGGGACCGAGTCCGACAACCAGGCCATCAAGGGGGCGGTATTTGCCAACCGGGACCGGGGCGACCATATCATCACCACCAAAATAGAGCATCATGCGGTGCTCCACACCTTTGAGTACCTGCAGAAACATTTCAACATCAGGACCACCTTTTTGGGGGTGGACCGGCACGGCCTGGTGGATCCCGAAGAATTGAAAAGGGCGATAAACCAGAAGACCATACTGGTCTCGGTGATGCAGGCCAACAACGAGGTCGGCACCATCCAGCCCCTGCCGGAGCTGGCCAATATCTGCCGGGAGAACAAGGTGTTGTTTCACAGCGATGCCGTCCAGGCCTTCGGCAAACTGGAGACGGATGTGAAAACCCTGGGGGTGGATCTGCTGTCATTGTCGGCCCACAAAATATATGGCCCCAAGGGGGTCGGGGCGCTGTATGTCAAAAAAGGGACCCGCCTGCATCCCCTGATCCACGGGGGCGGGCACGAAAGGAACCGCCGGGCCGGCACCGAGAACGCCGCCGGGATCGTAGGACTGGGGACGGCCGCAGAGCTGGCCGCCGGAGAAAGGCTGGCCCAAGGGGACCGTCTGAGCGCCCTGCGGGAAAGATTGTGGCAGGGCATCAAGAAGAACATCCCTCATGTCAGGCGGAACGGGCATCCGGAAAAATCGCTGCCGGGCACCCTGAATGTCTCGTTCGAATACATCGAGGGGGAGGGCATCCTATTGTCGCTGGACATGAAGGGTATTGCAGCCTCCTCGGGCTCGGCCTGCACCTCCGGCAGTCTGGAGCCGTCCCATGTGCTGGCGGCCATGGGCGTGCCCACCGAGATCGCCCAGGGTTCATTGCGTTTTTCCCTGGGAAGAGACAACACCGAACAACAGATGGATTACGCCGTGGAGGTGCTGGCCCAGGCGGTGGCCCGCCTGCGGGAGATGTCGCCCATCGCTCCCCGGCCATCCTGCGGCATCGCTGGCAAATCCAGCTGAGCTATTTGCCCCAAAGATTTTTAACCGGCCATCATCAATATCAGATGAGGTAGTTATGAAATCCCGCAAGAACAACTTCACCAAGGAGGTCATTTCATCCCTGGGCCAGGACAACGGGGAGACCGCGGAAATATTGAAGCAGGTGGAGGCGGTGCGCCGGGAGAAGGCCGACAGCCTGTACAGCGATCTGATATTCACCCTGGTCCACCTTCACTTCAGCGAGAACCAGGCCAAACAGCACTGGGAGAAAGTGCTGCAGCACAAGCAGGAGATGAGCCGGAAGCTGGGCCGCAATGTGGGGGTCAGGGTGGCCCTGCTGGATTATTTCATCAACCTCCAACAGCAGATACAGAACCCCAAGATAATCGAGATAGACCTGTTCGAGAAGACCCTGCTCTCGGCGGTGACCGACGGCCTGACCGGGCTCTATAACCACCGTTTCTTCCAGGACCGCCTGGACGAGGAGGTGGAGAGGGCCCGGCGCTACGGGATGTCGTTCTCCCTGCTGATGATCGACGTGGACGATTTCAAGATCTACAACGACACCAACGGGCATATCGCCGGGGATGTGCTGCTGGTGGAGATCTCCAAGATTCTGCTGCAGGCGGTGCGCAAGGTGGACGCCACCTCCCGCTACGGGGGCGAGGAGTTCACCATCATCCTGCCCTCCACCAAAAAGAAGGGGGCCCTGACCATAGCCGGGCGGATCTGCCAGAAGATAGCTGCCGGGCATTTCCCAAATCAGAAGGTGATGCCGGGAGGCAAGGTCACGGTCAGCGCCGGGGTGGCCTCGTTCCCCGACGACGGGGCCAGCAAGATCGAGCTGCTGGATTGCGCCGATAAACTGTTATATAAGGCCAAGGCCCTGGGGAAGAACCAAGCCTTTGGGATCTGCAAGGAGGAGTGAGGTTGATAAAAAGGCCACAGATCATCGATAATTATGTCATAGGATGGCGGAGAGATTTCCATAAGAACCCCGAGCTTTCATTCAGGGAATTTAAAACATCCCAAAAGGTGGCGGCTGAGTTGAAAAAGCTCGGGATGGCTGTCAAAACAAAGGTGGGCGGTACCGGGGTGGTGGGTCTGCTCCAGGGCGGCCATCAGGGAAGGACTGTGGCATTGAGGGCCGACATGGACGCCCTGCCGGTCAGTGAAGAAAACAGAACATCTTATATATCAAAAAACCCCGGGATAATGCACGCCTGCGGGCACGACGGGCATATGGCCATGCTGCTGGGTGCGGCAAAAATATTGACCTCCCAAAGAAATCAGATACAGGGCCAGATAAAGTTTCTTTTCCAGCCGGGGGAGGAAACGCCCCCCGGCGGCGCCCTGGGGATGATAAGGGACGGGGCCATGGAGGCTCCCCAGGTGGATGCCGTCTTTGCCCTCCACTTGGATTCCTCCCTTCCCACCGGGAAGGCGGGGCTCTGTCAGGGGCCGATGATGGCGGCCTCCGACAACTTCGAGATCACAATTGCCGGAAAAGGCGGCCATGCCGCCCGGCCCCACGACTGCCTGGACCCGGTGACCACCGCGGCCCAGATAATCATGGGCCTGCAGACCATAGTCAGCCGAAAGGTCGATCCGGTCCACCCGGCGGTGGTGACCGTCGGCCAGGTCCAGGCCGGCAGCAAACACAATATCATCCCCCAACAGGCCTTTTTAGCGGGCACCGTCCGCACCATCGATCCCTATTCCACAAAAATGATGCCCATCTGGATCGAGCAGCTGGCCGAAGGCATTGCCCGGGCCAACGGGCTGAAAGCCAGCTTAAGATATGAGAGGGGCTATCCGGTGCTGTTCAACGATCCTGACATGGTCGATTTCTGCGAAAAGGTGATAATTTCTTTGTACGGCAAAAGGGCCGCGGTCAGCATCACCGAGCCCATGATGGGCGGCGAGGATATGGCTTATTTTTTACAGAGGGCGCCGGGGGCATTTTTAAGGCTGGGCAGCCGCAAGGATAAGGCGACCGCCTATCCCTGGCACCATCCCAAATTCGCCATAGACGAAAAAGCGCTCCCGCTGGGGGCCGAGATGCTGGCGGGAATTGCTTTAAATTATCTATCCCAATAACAAGGAGCATTTAATGTTCGGCAGAATCCATAATATGCATTTATTGGTAGCGGCTCTGTATCTTTTTTTATCCTGCGCCAAGCCGGTGGAGATCATAATCCCGGACGATCCGGTATATCCCACGGCCGGAACAGCCACCGTTGACAACAAGGATGTGGCAAATCATACTGGAAGCGGATTTTACTTTGCCACCGCCCAGGTGATCAATCATCCCAACAGCAACCTGGTATATCCGGATGTTTCGGTAAGGACACCCTCGAGCATCAGTTATCTTCCGCAATATTGGTCAATAGACGGCAATTCGGCTTTTAAATTATTGAATAGCTCCTTGGACTCAGCAAGCGCCTACGCCTTTTTCGATTCGCTGGCGGCTATTCCGGACACCTCGGGATTTGTATCCCCAATATCCAATCTGGCCGTATATCAAACCATTGCGGTCCGGGCGCACCAGTGTAAATATGCCAAGATGCTTATCACCAAAATTGCGGTCGACAGCATCAACAGCATTGTAGAGACTACTTTCAACTGGGTCTACCAGCCAAGCGGCAGCCTGACCTTTCCTGCCAAATAATTCCCATCATCAAAAATGAAAAATGCGGTAAAAATATCGATTGTTTTTTTCGCGACTGCCATTTTTTGCGCAGCCGGGGCCCGGGCCCAATCGGATTGGCGGCAATACAGGAGCTTCGGCGGCACTACCTTTGAAGGAGACATCCGCACCATAATAACCGATCCCCGTTATGTGTACGCTTTTTCATCGGCCGCCGGGGCCAGGTATGACAAGCTGTTCGACAAATGGGATTTTTCTTTCCCCCTGCACCCCCCCAGCAGCAACTATCAGTTTACCGCCCGGGACCATTACTTCAACGACCTCTATTTTATCTACACCGACAAAATGATCCCCTACCGCATGATATCCGACATGCAGTATCCCCCGATATTCCTTCCCGAAAGCATAACCCAGGTGGCTTTTGGCGCCGACGGCGTCTGGGTCAGGACCCCCGGAGGGTATTATCTTTGCGACCGATGGTCCGGCAGGTGCCGCAAAGAATCGTCCGTACCCCAGCAACTGGAATGGTTCGGCCGGGTTGATGCCGAATCGCTGAGAGGCGACAGCCGGCTGTATTTTTTGGCCGAGCCGATATGGGACAGCTGGGCCGGCCGGCACTATCTTACCGCCTATGCGGCAGAATTTACCGGCCGTTATGCCTGGGCGGCCTATTCCGGACTGGGGCTGTGGAAGTACGACCTGATCAGCAAAGAAAAAACCCAGGTCACCAAAGGCTTTTTGGCCAGCACCAATGTCTCCGGGCTGTATGTCAGCAGCGGCACCGTAGGCGTAACCGGACAGGGGGGCGTAACCCTGATAACCAAGGATAGCGGCCAGTGGCAGCAGCTCAACAAACTGTTCAATCTTGACCTGGCGAATTACCGCCTGAACTGCCTGGCTTTCGACAATAAAAGGATTTTCATCGGGACCGACCGGGGGATCATCACGGTCAAGAGAGGCGGCGATTTTGCCACCACCATCACCCGCTACGATGGCCTGCCGGACGACATGATCACCGCATTGTCGCTGCAGTCCGACACGCTGTGGGTGGGCACCCGCTCCGGCCCGGCAATATATGCCGTAAAATCCGGCGGCAAAGCCTTTGGCTGGGAGGGCCAGGATGAGCGCCAGGTCAACCAGATAGCCCTGGGGACCGGCCGGGTTTATCTGGCCACCAGCCAGGGCGGCTTGATTTTGGACCAATCCGACAGCCTGAAGATATACCGTTACGACGGCAAATCCCCGGCCGAGATGGATGGCGAATTACTGGGGGTGGCGGTCGACGGGCCTTATGTTTGGTGGCTGTCGGGAGATGTCCTGCTGCGCTACGATAGAAGGAATTCCTCCTGGGAAAAATATCCCCGGGCGGGCAATTATAACGCCGGCCGGGCGTTATGCCTGGCGGTGGATGACAGGAACCTTTGGATCGGCACCGATGCCGGATTGGTGCGACTCGATAAAGATAAAAACCTGTGGACGGTGTACCGCCAGGAGGACGGACTGCTGGACGAGTACGTGGCAAAAGCGTTATCGGCGGAAGGGGTATTATGGGCCGGCGGCCAGCTCGGACTGACCAGCTTTTTCTGGAAAGAGAACGACCGGGAAAAACGATAAGATGGAAAGAGACGACATAAAATTACCCTGGCGGTACCAGCTCCTGGAGACCATCGGGCAGGGGGGATTCGGAAAGGTATTACTGGTGCGGGACAGCATCACCGGCAGGAAACTGGCTTTAAAAACAGCCGATTCTTCAGGCCGGGCCCTCTTAAAGAACGAATTCATACGCCTGCACCGTTTCAATCATCCGGGCCTGCCGGCAGTTTACGATTTCTACCAAACAGCACAATCGGCCGTCCTCTCCCAGGAGTATTGCCCCGGAAGCCCCCTGTCGGCCAGGCTTTCCAAAGGGCCCCTGCCGGAGGCCGAGGCCCTGACCCTGCTGAATAAGCTGGCCGTCATTTTGGACTTTGTTCACCAACGGGGTTTTATCCACGGGGATCTGAAGCCGGAGAATATCATTGTAAACGGCGCCGACGTCAAGCTGCTGGACCTTGGCCTGGCCAGAAAGGCGGGATCAAGTCTGGCCGGGATCACCGCCGGCACACCGGCCTATGCCTCGCCGGAAATTATTTCGGGACAGGGGATCATTACCCAGGCTTCCGATATATACAGCCTGGGTCTTTTATTATATGAAATGCTGACCGGCAAACTTCCCCCGCCCGAAAAGCGGTTTAACAGGAATGAACCGCTGATGGCCGATATCAAGGAATTGGCCTCCGGACCGGGGGCCGATATCCTGATCAAGATGCTCCGCTACGACCCGATTGAGAGGCTGGGTTCGGCCGGGGACTTGCTGATTATGGGGCGCGAAGCCGGGATCTTTACGGGGCAGGAGGATATTGGTAAATTCGATTATATCGCTTCCCACAATGATTTGAGGACAGTGCTCTCCCGGTGTCAGAAATCATCCCCGATAGTGATAAACATCACCGGGGATGAAGGGAGCGGCAAGACTCGTTTTTTAAAAGAGATAAATTATATAAATCAGCTTAAGGGAAGCCCCAGCTATTGTATTGATGCCGAAAGTTTATCCGGGATAGATCTTTCAAAGCTGGAATTTGAGCCGGGGTCTGTCATCCTGGCGGATAACGCCGGGGGATTGACTGATATACTGCATAAGCTGGCCAGGGATAAAAAATGCCATATAATCTTTGCCGGTCCGGGCCATGGTTTGCAAAATCAGCCGGGAGCCGTCGATTGCTTTGCCTTGAGCCCGGCCACGGAGCAGGTATATCAACGGGCCCTGAAGGGATATTTCAACGGAATAAACAAGTACGATCTCGGGCTGCTGGCCGGCTGGCTTATCAGGCAGGCCGGCAATAGTATCGGACGGGGGGAGAAGCTGGTCGGCCGCTTGGCCAGGAAGGATCTGATACGGCACAGGCATGGTATCTGGCACGTCAAATGGGCCGAAATCCTTAAGGACCGCCATCTGCCCCAAGATATCACGGACGAATTGGAAGCCTGGTGGCAAAACCTGCCTCACGACGAGAAAAGGGCGGCGATGGACGTCAGCTTAGGCAAGGTCTCCTCGGACCAGGACCCGGCGATTGGGTTGAGATACAAAACAGTCAAATCTGATGGCCGGTGGGCGCTGGGCGACGACCAGGTTTTGACCCTGGTGACAGGCCAGTGGGGGGAAGAAGATTATCAGGAGTTTGCAAAATCATTGACCGAGCGAAAGTGTTTGAACGGACAATTCTTCTGCCGGGATATCTACAAGGCGCTTTTGGCCGAAAAAGAAGATTGGAAAAATTGGGTTTGGGTGGCGCTGCAGTTATTAAAAAAGGCCGAGGAAGAAAAAGACATTTACCGGACATTATTCTTAGCCCAGGAAATTTTTGAATCGGGGAAAATTGCTCCGGACCTATATAACGAGCTGGCGGTCAAAATTACGGATATTTATTGCCAATTAGGGCAGTGGGAAAAAGCCTTGGAAACCTGGGGGAAGCTGGAGAACAGCTTGCGGGATGATCTGAAATACTGGAAACGGTTTTTCTATGTCTCAATAACCGGCAGATTTTTGGATACTGCCGAGAAAAAAATCGGGGATATTATCGGAGGCAATATTTCTACCAGTGAAGATATAATAATGATGGCCAGGATCTATGGGGGGTATGTCAAATCTATTAAGGGCGACCCTGCCTTCGGGGAAAAACTAATTCAGGACGGCATTGATCGAATCACGGAAACAAAAAATGATTACCTGTTAAAAACAAGCTATGAGTTGAGGGCCCAATTATCATATCGTAACGGCCGCTGGAGCGAGGTCATTAATTATCTCGATAAATCCCGGCGATATGCCTGCGATGATGAACTCTACGACTCGCTGAGAAGAGATTTTATTTATGGTATCGCCCTGTGGATGACGTCAAATTTGACCAAGGCCAGGGATGTGATTACGGAAGCGATCGGCCGGGTGGACTGCCAGGTTCCCAATCAACGACTGGCTAAAATTTATTGCAGCCTGGGGGCGATATTATTCGAAATTAAGGACTGGAAGGGCGCAGTAGAATCACATCAAAACAGTATTTACCACGCTGTGGCTACCAGCGAGATTAACAGTTTATCCGGCTCTAGATACGGGCTGGCAAACATATCCATGAAGCAGGGAAGGTTCGAGCAGGCATATAATATATATTATGAGTTGTACCACCAGAGCAAAGGTGATAAGGAGACCGGCGTCCCGATCGGCTATTTGACCACCCTGGGGATACTGGAAAATATGCTGGGGAGAAAGGGGTTGGCCTTGGAGCGCATCGGTAAAGCAATCGAGATAAATATATTACGCAAATATGCTTATACGGAGGCAATAATTCTCAAAGCAAAAGCAGGGATAGAACTGGAGCAAAATAAATGGGTCCAGGCAATAAAAACATTTTCGGAGGCACTGGCAGATTACCAGAATAAATCCATGATCCCGGACCCGGAGATATATACCGATCTGGCCTATGCGGAACATAAAACGGGCAATGCCGAAAAGGCCGGGGCCTGGTTGAAAGCGGCAAAAGATGCCCCGGATAAAAATCCGGTGCTGGTCAGCCGGGTCAAAGGTGTGGAGGGGATGATGAATATGGCTGATGAGAATACAAGGTTGGAGGGGGTCAGGATGTCTCTGGCGGCCGGAAGGGAGATGCTGGAAAGCGGGGACAGGTTCTATGCCGCCAATTGCTGGCTGCAGACAGCCGAGGAGGCGGTGAAATATCAGGATAACGAATTATTAAGAGAGTTAATGCCCTGGCTGCTCAAGGCAGAATCGGAGTTCATCGAAATGGGAACGCCGGATTATTTGGAGAGGGCCCGGGGAACAATCATCAAGGCGGCCCGCAAATATTTCAGCCTGCCCGGCAAAATGAATGTGCCGGTGGAATTGCTCAACGGAATCTATCAACTGGCCGGCACTTTGTCCGCCGAAGGCAGCCAGGGCATCATCGCCCAGTCCGCCCTTAAGCTGGCGGTGGAGATGTCGGGGGCCGAAAGAGGAGCCCTGTTCCTGTTGGATGGCCGGTCAAAAATCAGCCTGGCGGCCCAGATCGATATTGACGA
>JAGVNJ010000050.1 GCA_020053305.1 Candidatus Edwardsiibacteriota bacterium
CCAAGCCTGCCGGGCTGTAGTCCGCCGCAGGCGGGCGCCAGAATATAGTTTGAACCCAGGAAAGCGGAGCGGGAGGGTTCTCCGCCTGCAAGAAAATGGTTGCAAAGCGGCGGCGGATGCGCCTAAGGCGCAAAATCCCAGTCTCTCCGCCAGTTATTTCCAAACGATCATCGGCAACGTCAGTCTAATATGGCGGGTCAGAATTATGCATTAAGGATAAAATTCACCTAAGGCGGTTCAATAATAATCAAATAAAAATATTAAGCACAGGTAATTTATGAAAGCTTTGATTACCGGGATCACCGGGCAGGACGGATCGTACCTGGCCGATTTTCTTTTAGAGAAGGGCTACCAGGTCTACGGCATGGTGCGCCGGGCTTCCACCGAGAATTTTGAAAGGATCGAGCATATCAAGGACCGGGTTCATCTGGTGCAGGCGGATCTGTTGGATCAGTTATCCATGATCAACGTGATCAAGGAAGCAAACCCCGACGAGATTTATAATCTGGCCGCCCAGTCATTCGTCCCCACCTCCTGGGACCAGCCGGTCCTCACCGGGGAGTTTACCGCCCTGGGCGTGACCCGGATGCTGGAGGCCATCCGGCTGGTCAATCCCAAGATAAAATTCTATCAGGCCTCCAGCTCCGAGATGTTCGGCAAGGTCCGCGAAACACCACAGACCGAACTGACGCCGTTCTACCCCCGCAGCCCCTACGGAGTGGCCAAGGTCTACGGCCATTGGATCACCATCAACTACCGCGAATCCTACAATATCTATGCCTGCTCCGGCATCCTGTTCAATCACGAATCGCCCAGAAGGGGCAAGGAGTTTGTCACCAAGAAGATCACCGATGCCGTGGCCCGGATCAAGCTGGGCCTGGAAAAGGAGCTTCGGCTGGGAACCATGGATGCCAAGCGGGATTGGGGGTTTGCCGGGGATTATGTGCGGGCCATGTGGCTGATGCTGCAGCAGGGGAGTCCCGATGACTACGTGATCGCCACCGGGCGGACCCATTCGGTGCGGGATTTCTGTAAGATCGCCTTCGAGCATGTCGGCCTGAATTACAATGATTACGTCAAGATCGATCAGAGATTCGTCCGCCCGGCCGAGGTGGACCTGCTATTGGGCGATTCCACCAAGGCCCAGAAGGCCCTGAAATGGGATATCCAGGTGCCTTTTGAGGAATTGGTAAAGATGATGGTTGACGCCGATCTGGAAATCTATAAAAAACGGATGAAGTGAGGGTCTTCATCACCGGCATAGAGGGTTTTGTGGGTCATCATCTGGCCGGGCATCTGATATCCGCCGGACATGAGGTCTCCGGTAGTTATTTCGATGAGCCGGCGGTGGGAGAGCTCAAAGACCGCTGCGCCCTTTTCCGGATAGACCTGCGAAGCGGGGATGGACTGCACCAAGCTTTGGCATCCGCCAGACCTCAATGCCTATTCCACCTGGCGGCCCAGAGCTCCCCGGCCCTATCATTTCAAAAGCCGGTGGAAACTTTCGAGATAAACGTCATAGGTCTGGTGAACTTGCTGGAGGAGGCCCGGAACACTGTCCCGGAATGTAAAGTGGTCATGGTCAGCTCCTGTGAGGTCTACGGGCTGACCAACACTCCGGACCCGGTAAAAGAGGACTACCCCTACAACCCCGCCAGCCCCTATGCCGTAAGCAAAATATCCCAGGAGCAGCTGGCCATCCAGTATTTTCACACCTACCGGATGAACACCTTGGTGGCCAGACCCTTCCCGCATACCGGGCCGGGACAGCCGGAGATGTTCGCTCTGCCCAGTTTTGCCAGGCAGATAGCCGGGATCACAAAGCACGGGAGCGATCCGGTGGTCTTGGTGGGCAACTTAAGCGCCCGTCGTGATCTCTCTGATGTCAGGGACATAGTGCGGGCCTACGGTCTGTTGGCAGAATCGGGCCAGTCCGGTGAGATTTACAATGTATGCTCTGGCAAGAACATTACCATTCAGCAGGCTCTGGAGATGTTGATAAAGATATCGGGGAAAAAGATAGAGGTGCGGACCGACCCTCAGAGGTTCCGTCCCCTGGACATCCCGATTTTGTGGGGCGACAACAGCAAGATCCGCCAGCAGACCGGCTGGCAGCCGGAACATGAGATCGAGCAGACGCTGAAGGAGCTTTATCAATACTGGCTGGATCGGGTATAATTTAAACAATCATTTTGGAGTATTATAATGATCGAAGGCGTCAAGGCAAAAAAACTGAAGGTTATCCCCGACGAGCGCGGCCGGCTGATGGAGATATTGCGCTGCGACGAGGAGGTCTTTGATAAGTTCGGACAGGTCTACCTGAGCACCACCTATCCCGGAGTGGTCAAGGGCTGGCATTATCACAAGGTCCAGACCGACAATATCGTTTGCGTAAAAGGGATGCTGAAGCTGGTGCTGTTCGACAACCGGGAAGGCTCGGCCACCAACGGAGAGGTCAACGAATTTTTTATCGGCGAGCATAACCCCTTGCTGGTGCAGGTTCCCAAGGGCGTCTACCACGGATGGAAATGCGTCTCCGGCGAGGAGGCTATGGTGATAAATTGTCCCTCCGAGGCCTACAATTATTCCCAGCCCGACGAATACCGGCTGGACCCCCACCAGAACGATATTCCATATAAATGGGAACGCAAGGACGGGTAACTTTAAGGGGTCTGATCACAGGGAACAGATATTTGGGACCAAAAAACACTGAACCGTAAACATCTAGATGTATCAATCATGGCCAAAACAATTTTAATTACCGGCGGGGCGGGGTTCATCGGCAGCAATTTCGTCCGCTTGATGCTTGGTAAATATCCCGATTATAATATAATCAATTTGGACAAGCTGACCTATGCCGGGAACTTAGAGAACCTAAAGGATATTCAATCCCATAAGAATTACCGGTTCGTCCAGGGCGATATCTGCGATGCCCAGCTAATCGACGGCCTGATGCAGGATGTTGACTGGGTGGTCAATTTTGCCGCCGAGACCCATGTGGATCGCTCGGTGGACGATCCCTTCGTCTTCACCCTGACCAACGTCATCGGCACCCATACCCTGCTGGAATATGCCCGTCGCCACCGGGTCAAGGGGTTCATCCAGATCGGGACCGACGAGGTCTACGGCAGCGTGGAGACGGGCTCTTCCGTTGAGACCGATATTCTCGATCCCCGCAGCCCCTACTCGTCGTCCAAGGCGGCCGGGGATCTGCTGGCTCTTTCCTATCACACCACCTTCGGGATGGATGTCCGGGTAACCCGCTGCACCAACAACTACGGGCCCTATCAATTCCCGGAGAAGCTGATCCCCTTCTTCGTCACCAACGCCCTGGAGGACCGGGAACTTCCCATCTACGGCGACGGCCGGAACGTCCGGGACTGGCTGTATGTGGAGGATCATTGCGATGCCATTGATTTTATCCTGCACCACGGGAGGGCCGGGGATATCTACAACATCGGGGGCGGGCAGGAGATGGAGAATATCCAGATTACCGATATCATACTTAAAGAGTTGAAAAAGCCCGAAACTCTAAAAAAATATGTCAAAGATAGGCCGGGACACGACCGGCGGTATTCACTGGATATCTCCAAGATGCTTAAACTGGGCTGGAAGCCCCGGCATACTTTTGATGCAGCCATCAAGGAGACCATTCAATGGTACATCGTTAACGAGCAATGGTGGCGCAACATCAAGGATGGTAAACGGGAATTCAAGGATTTCAAGGATCGCTGGTACAAGGAAAGATAACAATAAATTTAAATGTATATCAAGGTGTTTCCCATGGAACTTAAGCAAAAAATAGAGACCCGCCGCGCCAGAATAGCAGTAATAGGCCTGGGCTATGTTGGTTTGCCCCTGGCGGTGGAGTTTGCCAGGGCCGGCTTCGAGGTGCTGGGCATTGACCTGGACCAAAAAAAGGTTGCCAACATCAACAAGGGTAAGAATTACATCATCGATGTCAATGATAAACACCTGAAGGATGTGGTCTCCCATGGCAAACTTAAGGCCACCACCGATTACGGCGTTCTCAAGAAATGCGATGCCGTCCACATCTGCGTCCCCACGCCGTTCACCGCCACCAAGGATCCCGATATCAGCTATATAATCAATTCAGCCCAGGGCATTGCCAAACATCTTCACAAGGGGATGCTGGTGATCCTGAAAAGCACCACCTATCCGGAGACCACCACCAAGGTGGTCAAACCAATATTGGAGAAGACCGGCCTGGTGGCCGGCAAGGATTTTTACCTGGCCTTCTCCCCGGAGCGGATAGATCCCGGCAACCAGAAATTCACCACCGCCACCACCCCCACCGTGGTGGGGGGCTACACCCCGGCCTGCGGCCAGATGGCCAAACTGATGTATAATCAGATCATCGAGAAGATAGTGATGGTCTCCTCGCCGTCCACCGCCGAGATGACCAAATTGCTGGAGAATATCTTTCGCAGCGTCAACATCGCCCTGGTCAACGAACTGGCCTGTCTGTGCGAAAGAATGGACCGGGTGGACATGTGGGAGGTGGTGGATGCCGCCGCCACCAAGCCCTACGGCTTCATGCCGTTCTATCCCGGCCCCGGCCTGGGCGGACACTGCATTCCCATCGATCCCTACTATCTGGCCTGGAAGGCCAAGGAGTACGATTTTCACACCGATTTCATCGAGCTGGCGGCCGAGACCAATGAAAACATGCCCTATCATGTGGTCAACAAGGTGATCGCCGCCTTAAGCGACAAGGGAATGGCCGCCTCCAGGTCCAAGGTGCTGGTGCTGGGGGTGGCTTTCAAGCGGGACATTGACGATGTTCGCAGTTCCCCGGCCATCAAGATCATCGAGCTTTTGGCCCCCAAGGTGAAATCCCTGATCTACAACGACCCGTTCGTACCGGAGCTGGAAACCGGATGGAAAAAAATGAGATCCACCAAGCTGACGCAACAACTGATCAAATCGGTCGATTGTATTCTGATCACTACCGATCATACTTGTTATGATTTTAACATGATTGTCAAGAATGCCAAGCTGGTGGTGGACACCCGGAATGCCACCAAGAAGATAAAAAGCGGCAAGGTGGTCAAGATCGGCCGCAAATAAGCGCTTTGAGCCAAGGCATCCCGGATATCCGGGATGCCTTTTTGTTGAATAATTTACTTGACAAAAAACGGTTTTTGGGATACAATCAGGTAAAGTTTAACAGTATGAGGGGAAACAAGTTGCTGTATTAAAGTTTGTGGTCCGGTCAATCAATTATAGTCGTGCTTTTCTGTTGTTCTATTTGATTGCTCTTTGCCGCAAGTTTTAATATGGCGCCCATAGAGTATTCCCAAATTAGTAATTAATTTGGCCGGGCGTCTATAGAAGCGTTCCGGCCATTTTATTATGCATTAACATAACGGAGGCAGAATGTTATACAAGACAAAATTTATCATGGCTGTATTTCTGGCCGTGTTTGCCGGGGTGTCGGTTGCTCAGCAGAGGACCGATGGCAGGGATCTATATCAGCTGCGAAGCCAGCCGATGATGAAGATCCAGGTCCTGGGCCAGGTCCGCAATCCGGGCATACATTCACTGCCGGTGATGGATCGGGCCTCTTCGGCCCTGTCCGCGGCCGGCGGCACCAATGAACAGGGATCTCCCCGCAGTATCCAGCTTATCCGGCAGGGCCGGGTGGTGGACACCCTGGACATGTACCATTACCTCTATCAGAATCAGCAGTCCGAGAACCCGATTCTGGAGGACGGTGATGTACTGTTCGTTCCGGTGAACAGTAACAACGTCAAAGTGGCGGGGCAGGTGTTCCGCCCCGGGATATTCGAGATAAAACCGGGCGAAAGGCTTTTGGACATCATCGAAATGGCCGGAGGCATCACCCCGGTGGCCACCAAGGAGGAGATCAAGATCGAGAACGTGGCCACGCCGGACGTGGTGCAGAGCATCAGCTACCGGAGGCTGTTCATAGACGGCGACCAGAACCTGAATATCCTGTTAAAAGAAGGCGACGTGGTGACAGTGCCCACCGCACCCACCTCGGTGACGGTGGTGGGCCAGGTCCAGAAGGGCGGCACCTTTGTTTTCGAACCGGGCACGGTTTTAAGCTACTATCTGGGGATGGCCGGCGGCTACGGCGAGCGGGCCAGCACCGGCAACATCAAGATCAACCGCTGGGGCGGAAAAAGCCTGAAGGCCAGGGAGGATACCCCCATCGAACCCGGCGACGTGGTCATCGTGGGGGAGATGCAGATAAAGGGCTGGCGGGATTACATATCCATCACCGGACAGTTGATGACCATGTTCTATATCGTCTGGACGGTTGCCAATTGAGCCTTGCCACAGAGTCACGGAGACACAGAGGGAAAACAAAATTTTACGGAGTTCGATAGAATATGATCAATAGCTTTTATGACCTGCTTTATATCCTGGTCAAGAACCGCAAGACCATATTTTGGATCACTTTCGGCTTCACGGTGTTTGCATTGGTCTTAAGCCTGCTGATCCCCAAGAAATATAAAGCCACCGCCACATTGATGCCCCCGGCCAGCCAGAGCATGAGCCTGATGAGCCTGGCCTTCAAGGCCGGCATGCCGTCAGATCCCGAAGTGGGCGGGGTGGGCTTTATGCCGGGAATGGTAACGCCGTCGGACATCTTTGCCTTTATGCTTAAGAACGGCGCCATTACCGGCCGGGTGATAGATCAGTGCGGCCTGGTTAATCATTATAAAAAGGAAAGGCAATGGACCAAGGATCCCAGAAAAGCATTATATGATGTGAATAAAAAATTAGATAAGGCCACTGCCATAAAAGTAACCGAGGAACGTTTTATAACGGTCACCATTGAGGACAAAAGCCCGGACAAGGCCGCAGAGATCGCCAATTGCTATGGGGACGTGCTGAACAGCATCTACAGCCAACTCAATATGTCGCAAGGGCAGAGAGCTAGGGAGTTCATCGAGAACCGGGTGGCCCAGGAGGAGGTTTTGTTAAGGGAGATGGAGGACTCCCTGAGGGTGTTCCAGAAACGCTTCCGGACGGTATCCATCACCGAGGAGATGAAGGCCCTGATAGAGATGTCGGCCAAAATTGAGGCGGATATCATGACCAAAAGAATAGAGCTGGAGGCACTTAAGTCCTACAACACCAAGGATAATTCCCAGATAAAAGTATTAACCACCGAGATAGACAAGGCTGAACAGCAGTTGAACAACCTGATGGTGGGGGGGAAAGACAAAACGCTGTTCATCCCCTTTGCCAAGGCCCCGGATATAGGCACCGAGTTGACCCGCCGGATGCGCGCAGTGAGGATACACCAGGAGGTATATGCCCTGTTGGTGGAACAGCTGGAGCATGCCAAGATATTAGAGGCCAAGGATACTCCCAAGATCCAGTTTCTGGAGAGGGCCGCGCCGCCGTGGAAAAAGAGTTGGCCGAAGAGGAGCTTGATAACATTGATAGGATTGTTTTTAGGTTTTGCTGTAGGTGTTATTTTGATTTTATTTAAAGAATGGATTTTTAATCTAAAACAAAGCGAAGAATATTTAATAAAATACAAGCTTATTTCAAAATTGTTATAAACCAAACAGCGAAGAATATTATAATGTTCAATAATACTTTAGATTTGAATATTTCACAGCTAAATAATTATATACTGAAAAACAAATTATATTTTGTTTTATCTTTTATTATTGTTTTACTTGGGATAGCTATTCTGGTTTTTGTAGCCTTTGAGAAATGGATAAATTTAATAATTTGTTTAAGTGTATTGTTGATAATGCCAATAATTTGGCTGTGTTTAAAAGCGCCAGATTTCATTATTTTTTTTGGTCTTGTAATTCATTTTACTCCGATTGAGGTACATTCTGGTCACTATTTGATTTTGTTCTTAATGTTAATTATGTTCATAAAAAACATATTATTAGATAGAAAGATATTTAAGTTTGATATTATAGTGACGTTGTGGTTTTTATTAATTGTATTATCACTCATGACTTTTCCAAAATGGAATTCAATTTACAACGGATTCCGGGGATCATTATATTTGTACGTTTTGCCGTTGTCCATATATATATTATTTAACAATAATTATATATCAAAAAATGGGTGCATTAGGTTTTTAAAATTTTATTATCCTTTGTTATTGGTTTATATTATTTTACAGATTACATATGTTTATTTAGTTGGTGAAGCTTCGCAATCAAACTACGTTATGTCTTACCATAGCGGTTTTAATCTTGTTTGGGGGCGTTCAAACTATACAGCTGCGGTACTAGCCTATTTGTCGATTATAGTATTTTCAACCAGGCGTTATTGGGTATCTTCATATGTAAACAAAATAATTATTTTCAGTTCATTATTTATTGCTTTAATAGGAATAATTGCAATTATATCCAGGGGTACAATATTAGCACTATTTGCTGGCCTCATATCAATTTTAATAATTTATAGAAAACACATTATCAAATCTTGGTACTGGATAATCGGAATTTCAACAATTAGCTTAATCGGGGGCTGGCTCGTGGTTGATTTTATAATCAAGACAATAGAACGTTTCAAATATATGAAGTTTGATTTATCTTTCTTAACCAGACTATATATGTATAAAGATTTATTAACTGTTTTGAAAAATAATATATTTATTGGTGTTGGGCCTGAACAATATAGATATACAGATTTTTATTCTTATCAAAACGATCCGCATAATATATTTTTAAGCTATGGTATACCTTTTGGGATAGGCGGAATTATATTAATTTCACTGATATTAATAATGCCTTTTGCTAAATTATATAAAACCCGTAAAAGTCAAGCCCAAAACCTTCCGATTCTATTTTTTTTACCAGCGTTTATGACTGCAGTTGTACATAGCCTAGTTGAACCAACTATAACGGCTTTTGGATACGGCATGCTTTTTTGGACTATGTATGCCTTAATGTTTAGGTACATAAAAGTACCAAATGAGCTGATTGGTTTGGCGTAATACATGCATTACGCCAAAATATAGTAGCAGAATAAAGCTTATAGAATGTCTCACAAAAAAATTATAATCGAAAACTTGGCTTCTTTATTGGTTTTGCAAGGTGTAAATTATTTATTACCTTTAATTACTTTACCGTATCTTGTAAGAATTCTGGGAGCAGAAAAATATGGCCTGCTTTCTTTTGCCTTTGCCTTTGTACAATACTTTGTGGTTTTTGTAGATTATGGATTTAATCTTTCAGCCACTCGACAGATATCGATATATCGAGATGACTCTCGAAAAGTATCAGAAATATTTTCTTCAGTAATGGTTATAAAAACCATATTGACAGCTATTAGCTGTCTGCTGTTTTGTTTATTAATAGCGGTTATCCCTAAATTCAGAAATGATTGGCTGATATACTTGGCAAGTTTTATAGCTGTAATTGGGAATTTATTGTACCCGGTATGGTTCTATCAGGGTATGGAAAAAATGAAATATATTGCCGTAGTGAACTCTGTTGCTAAAATACTAATTACGTTAACAATATTTATTTTTGTAAAAAAACAATCGGATTTAATAGTGGCTGTTTTAATACAAAGTGCTGGAACGGTTTTTGCGGGTATTTTAGGAATATTGTTTGTAAAAGAAATATGCAGTTTGATCTATATTAAACCAACCCTAAAATCATTGAAAATTACATTGGATGAGGGGTGGCCCATTTTTGTATCTTTAATGTCTGTTAACTTGTTTACTAATACAAATATATTTATTCTCGGAATATTTACCAATAACCAAACAGTAGGATATTTTTCGATAGGTTATAAAATTGTTTCAGTTATACACAATCTGGTTAATCCAATATCCAGCGCAATATTTCCAAGAGTAAGTACTCTTTTTCAGGAATCTAAAGAGGAAGCTCTAAGATTTTTAAGGAAAATCATGATACTGGGCAGCATTGTATTTGTTCTATTATCATTACTATTGTTTTTTGGGGCTGATATCGCAGTAAGAGTAATAACGGGGCAATATATTAGTAAAATTAGTATATTAATACGGATTATGTCCTTGCTGCCAATTTTAACTTTTATTGATAATATTTATGGTACGCAAATAATGTTAAACAACAATATGAGTAAAATATTTATGCGCGCGTTAGTTATAGGTGGCATTTTTTCGATTGTTTCGGCGTTGTTATTAGTCCCCATAATGGATTCGTATGGTGCCGCAATTGTATTGTTGCTTTCTGAAATAGTCGTTCTCTCGTTAATGTATTTCCCTGTAAAAAGAAAAAATATTATGCTGTTTTCCTTAAAATATGAATAAGGTAATTATAATTATAATTAATTATAATAGAAGTAAAATAACAATAGAATGCCTTGAAAGTTTATTTCTTTTGACTTATAAACACTATCAAATAGTAGTGGTCGATAATAATTCACAAGATGCCTCTGTAAAAGAATTGAATGCTTGGTTGTATAATAAATATGATGAAAGTGAAAGGCGCAACGATAATCATGATTATGGAATTAAGAATATACGATTGTATTATAATATAATTAAAGGAAAGAAAATATATAACAAGTCGGTTACGTTAATAGTGAACAAGAATAACTTTGGCTTTGCGGCAGGAAACAACATCGGGATTAGATATTATGCAAATAAATATGATTACGTTTGGCTTTTAAACAACGATACGATTGCAGAAAAGGATTCCTTGCTGCGGCTTTTAAATAAAATGCGTGAAGCACCTTATTTGGGAATATGTGGCTCAAAAATAATTAATTATTATACTGGCAAAATACAATCCATTGGTACAAAATTAAATAAATATACGGGCTTACTTGAAATCATTAATGACGAGAATAAAGTTAATAAGATTGATAGCATACAGGGCGCATCCTATTTCATTAGTAAAGAGTGTATTCAAAGCATGGGGCTTTTACCGGAGGAATATTTTTTATATTTCGAAGAATCCGACTACTGTTTAAATGCATTACAAAATGGTTTTTCTACAGGTGTGGCACTTGATTCAATAATATACCATAAAGAAGGAATTACCACAGGGGGGAGTACCAATTATAGAAAAAGAAATCTATTTATTGATGTATTGTGCCTGAGAAATCGTTTAATATTTGCAGACAAATATTTAAAAATAAAAATTTTTATGTATTCTGGCATGATTTGCTCTGCAATTATCCGTTTGCTAAGAGGTCAGCCAAAAGTATTTTTGATAATAATTAAATTTGTTTTTGTTGCTGGAAAAGGTATCGACCAGCTAAAGCAATCTTTTCCTATAGAAAAAATTAAAAATATGGTAAATAGTTAAAATACAGCCACCTATGGGAAAAAATATTATTGCCTTAAATGGTACAATAATTAGCCCGCAAAGAAGTGATGGCTTTGGCAGGGTCACATATGAAATTATCAAAATGGTTAAGTCTAAATATAGTGATGCACTGGTTTATACAAATAAGCAAAATGCACCATTATTTAAATTAAATAATGGTGTTGATATAATTAATACAAAAATAAAATATTCGGAAAGCAATTTTACCGGGCATGTCTCTCGTTTTTTATGGCACCAGACAGTGTTGCCGATATCTTTAATAAATAATAATATTAATTTATATTTTTCGCCGATCCCGGATGGAATGTTATTCCCCCCTTGTAAACAAATTATTACAATCTATGATTTGTTGCCAATACTATATCCACAATCAAGTCCTAGAATTAAATATTATTATAAATATATCCTTCCTAAAATTATAAATTCTTCTTCGGCATTGATCACGGGTTCCGAATCAACAAAAGCGGATGTGTTAAGCTATTATAAAGATATTCCTTGCCCGATCTATGTTGTTTACCCGGGATATAAAAACGATATGTTTTTTAGGAGATCGCAACAGGAAATTAATAATGTTAATGATAAATATAAACTGGATAAATATATAATAACTGTTGGGGAAATTAGACCCTACAAAAACATTAGACGTTTAGTGTCTGCTTTCACAAATATAAATAACAATCAACATGACCTTGTTATAGTTGGCAAGAAAAGCAGGTTGGAAAAAGATATTGAACAAATGCCAATAGATTTACATGTTAAAAAAAGAATTAAATATTTAGGCTATGTTTCGGATGTCGAATTGGCTTCTCTTTATTCTGGCGCGCAGATGATGGTTCATCCGTCACTATATGAAGGCTTTGGTTTACCTCCGTTGGAGGCTATGGCATGTGGATGCCCCGTAATAGTATCTAATTCTTCTTCTATACCAGAGGTGTGTGGAGATGCTGGATGTTATTTTGACCCTTATGATGTAGATAACATAATTGATGCCATAAATGAGGTTTTAGGAAATAAATCGCTTCAAAAGGACTTGGCTCTAAAAGGTGTGGAGCGTGCAAAATATTTTAGTTATGATAAGATGGTTGCCCAGTTAGTAAATATTTTTAATAGACTATCATAAAAATTAGAATCCGATTGCCGGGCGCTAAGCCAATTTACTGTCCTTACGGAGTAGAATTATATTTGGCCGAAAATACGCAAAATCCATGGCTTGGCTTGTATACCGGCCTTCTGGTTTCTGTGATTTTACGGATCAAACGGGGGCAAATTCAGAGAGCAGTCAAGTTTCTGGACATCATGACGAAATCCATTTTTAAACCGGATGACTTTATAAAAATCAACGGAATTGATTAGTTTCTGGGCAATTCACTGAATTCATGTCGATAGTTGAAATTCATTGTGGTTTTAATATTCTATAAACATAGATAGATATAAAACGGACGCGCCTATTTCATTTTTAAGGTCTATGCCACAACCTCCTGCTCACAATATCATCTTTGATGCCCGGATGTACCATCATTCCGGGATCGGCTCATATATCCGCAACCTGGTAGGGCAGTACGTCCAACAGGGCATTAGCCGTGATATGGTTCTCCTGGGAGACAGGGATATCCCCGACCACGGCCTGAAAACCAGGCATTGTCACTACAAAATCTACGGCTTGGCCGAGCAGACAATTTTGCCCTTTTCCGTCAGGGCAGCCAGCCTGTTCCATGCCCCGCATTACAACGCTCCGGTGCTTTTCCCGGGGAAATTAGTGGTCACCATCCATGATCTGATTCATCTTAACTTTTACAACCAGTTGCCTACGATGCTTCACAAATTGTACGCCAAGATCATGATGGGTATAGTGGTCAACCGGGCTGATGCCATTATGACCGACTCGGACTGGACCAGAAACGATATTTTGCGGAGATGGCCCCAGGCGGAATCGAAGATAAAAACGGTTTACTGTGGCGTGTCCGAACCAATAGAGCATCCCAGCCCTAAAACTGTGCTGGACAGATACGGTGTTAACAAGCCGTATATCCTTTATCTGGGATTATTGAAAAGGCATAAGAATATAATTCGGTTGGTAAAATCATTTGAGACTGCCCAAAGATCTTTAAAAGGGAAATATCAACTGGTCATTGCCGGGGATGCCAAAAGCGATGATACGGGTTTGAAGCAGTATGTTGATGGCTGTGCCGCCAAACATTTGATCCGCCTGACAGGTTTCGTCCCCGGTGCCGATCTGCCGGCCTTGTACGGCCAGGCGGCAGTATTTGCTTTTCCTTCGACAGCCGAGGGTTTTGGTCTTCCACCGTTAGAAGCCATGTCCTACGGTGTTCCTGTGATATCCAGTAATGCCACCTGTCTGCCTGAGATCTTGAAGGATGCCCCGCTGTATTTCGATCCGTTCAATACCGATGATATGGCAGCCTGCCTGGAAAGGGCGGTCCGGAACGAAAGCTGGCGGCGCCAGGCCGTTGAAAAGGGAAGATCGGTGGCGGCCGGCTACCGATGGGAAAATACCGCCCGGGAGTGTCTTGACGTTTACCGGTCGCTTATCTGAGGAATCGTTTGGTGGGGGCTTGTTATTCTGACCAGCAAACATGGATGGAGAAAAGGAACGAACGTGATGCCCGAAAAGCAACATAAGGTCGCCATTATACACGACTGGCTGACAGGGATGCGGGGCGGGGAGAAAGTGTTGGAATCGCTGTTGGATATTTATCCCGATTCAGATATCTTCACCTTGATTTGGTTAAAGGGAAGCGTCTCTGACAAGATAGAGAAACAGAGGATCACCACATCCTTTTTGCATAAGGCACCTTTTATAAGGAACAATTACCGCAATTATCTACCATTATTCCCGATGGCGATAGAAAGCTTTGATCTTGCCGGCTACGACCTGATCATTTCCTCCAGCCATTGTGTGGCCAAAGGAGTTATTCCCCAGCCGGGAGCACGGCATATCTGCTATTGTTATACGCCAATGCGTTATATCTGGGATATGTACTTTCAGTATTTTGGTAAACCTCGAAATCGGCTGGCCGGATTCATATACGGATCAGTTGCCAATTACCTGCGCATGTGGGATGTCACTGCCAGCAGCCGGGTGGATGAATTTATCGCCATCAGCAACCATGTGTCCCAGCGGATCAGGAGATATTACGGCAGGGCATCAACGGTCATCTTCCCTCCGGTTGATAACGAATTTTACAGGCCTGTTTCCGATAAGCCTTTGGCTGAGCCTTATTATTTAGTTGTTTCCGGTCTGGTGCCGTATAAAAGAATCGACCTGGCAATCGAGGCCTTTAATCAAACTGGAAAAAAATTGATCATAATAGGGGAAGGACCAGAAAAAAACAGGCTGATAAAAATGGCTAAAGGCAACATTTCATTTTTGGGCTGGGCCAGCAACCAGGACCTGCGGAAATGGTACAGCCATTGCGAAGCGCTGATCTTTCCCGGTGAGGAGGATTTTGGTATTGTGCCGGTGGAGGCTCAGGCCTGCGGCCGTCCGGTCGTTGCCTTTGGAAGAGGCGGAGCACTTGATACGATTATTCATGGAAGCACCGGCATTATCTTTCCTGAACAAACTGCGGCCAGCTTGATTGAAGCTTTAGATACTCATGAAGCAACCAAATATAATACTAATACAATAATAGAAAATAGCCATCGGTTTTCCAAGAACGTTTTTATCGGTAAAATCCGCCAATATATTATGCAAAATTGCTAAATATTAGATGAATTTCATTCATAATTATACCGGAATCAACCGTATGGAGCATAGGATTATAAAATGAACCGCAGATGGCAGCTGACATATTCCGGGATAATCATGGCGGCCGATGTATTGGTCATCGCGCTGGCATTTATACTTTCATTCTGGCTGCGGTTTGATTCCCATCTGTTGCCCATTCCCCTGGGCCGTCCGCCATTCCAGCCTTATTTGGTAGGCTCCTTGGTGGTGGCCTTTTTATGGGTCAGCATCTTCTGGCTGCTGGGCCTGTACGAAAACCGCAGCCGGTTCGCTCCCGACGAGGAGATCTACCGGGTGGCCAAGGGCACCTTTGTGGGTATTGTGGCCATCATGGCCTTTTCCTTTTTCTACCGGGAGGTGGTCTGGTCCCGGCTGGTGCTGGCCATGGCTTCGGTGTTATCATTCTTCCTGCTTTCGGCCCAGCGGATCGTGGCGGTGAGCCTTTTTAAGAGGATAGTAGCCAAGCATGGCGTCGGGCTAAGAAGGACCGCCATCATCGGCAGCGGGGATATCGCCCTGAAGATCATCGAGCAATTGAAATTCAATCCCGAGTACGGCTATGGGATAGAATGCCTGATCTCGGCCAACGGCGTAGATGAACCGGCCTTCAGCGAGACATCCGTCAAAAAACTGGAGATCAAAAAGTACAGCGAGATCTCCCGGCTGATAGATGAATACCGGCTGGATGCCCTGTTCATAGTCCTGCCCCACGACATGCAGTCCGCTGTCATCGAGATCGTCAACTCCACCGAACACCGCCCGGTGGAATTGAAATTCGTTCCCGATCTGATGGATATGATCGGCCGGGACACCAGCATCTCCCAGCTGGGCAATATCCCGGTCATAGGCCTGCGGGAGCTGCCCCTGACCGAGTGGGACCTGATCAACAAAAGGATCTTCGACCTGACCGCCTCCACCCTGGGCCTGATCGTCCTTTCGCCGCTGTACCTGCTGCTGGCTGGGCTTATTAAATTCACTTCGCCGGGGCCGGTATTCTATGCCCAGGAGCGGGTGGGGTATGACGGAGAGCCGTTCAATATGCTGAAATTCCGCTCCATGCGGATGGGGGCCGAGGAGAAGACCGGGCCGGTGTGGACCAAACAGAACGATGACCGCCGGACCCCGCTGGGCACTTTCCTGCGCAAATACAGCCTGGACGAGCTTCCCCAGCTTTTCAATGTCATTAGAGGGGATATGAGCCTGGTGGGGCCCCGGCCGGAACGGCCGTTCTTTGTGGAAAAATTCAAGGACCAGATCCCCCGCTATGCCTCCCGGCACAGGATGAAATCCGGCGTCACCGGCTGGGCCCAGGTCAACGGCTGGAGGGGGGATACCTCGATCGTGGAGCGCACCAAATGCGATATCTTCTATATCGAGAACTGGTCGCTGTTCCTGGACATCAAGATACTGATCCGGACCGTGCTGCAGGTGATATTCCCCCGGAATGCCTATTGAAATCTGCTGAAGGGTATGGTACTGCCGTATGATTGCCTATAAAAGATTAAGGTTGATAACCCTGATTGGTGCTATTGAAACTATAAAGTGGAAGCGTTTTTGACCATTTAAGAAAGGAATTGATACCATGTCCGAACAAGATAACGAAATGGCAACATTGTGGCGAATTATTAAACCGCACTGGCTGTTAATCATCACATGCGGGATCATTCTATCAGCTATCGGCTTGTTCAGTCAGATGGCTTCACCCAAGGTTTTCCAAGGTGAAGTCCTGATTGCGCTACCCAAAGTTCCGGGAGCCAACCCGGACAACGAGGACACTACGTTTGTCAGCGTTCCCGAAACCAGGGCGGTAATCACCCAGCTTCAGAACCGGCTCCGACAAGGCGATGAGACTGACTTGAAATCGGATTCCCTTTTAAAGAAGCTTCATCTTGTCAGAATCGATGATATCCGAGGCTCAGGCAACTACTTCAAGATGACAATCCGATCGCAAAGCGAACCACAGGCGGTCTTGGCCACTCTGGATCGCTTGGTAAGCTATTTGAATAATAGCCAGTTTCTAATGAGTGGGTACGAACTTAAAAGAAGTGAAATGGAGGCCGGGTTCCAGGATGTTGCCCTGGCCATGGAAAGGGCCACCAAGCTTAAGGAGGTGGGTGATAGGTTGGTCAGGCAAAGGGCCAATGTGGGGTTCAATCCGGTAGAATTGGAAACCAAAATGAACGAATTGCAGGGAAGGTACCTCCGCCTTAAGACACAGTTATCGCTGGTTCACAACTATCGGTATGTTGATCCCCCCTATGTTCGGAATAGTCCGATAAGCCCAAGGCCTTGGAGGACCTTTTTCCTTTACGGGTTCTTGGGCCTGATTCTAGGGCTAATGTTGACGATGCTTGCCCATTTTATCAGGACGGCTGTCTTGGGGCGGCAGGGTGAAAAATAAACCCCGGAAACTTGGGGCTGAAAATAAGCTGATGAGTGTCTGAATGTATAGATTTAATATTAATCATTTATCCGCAAATTCTAAAAGGCTGGCTAGTAATTTCTTGTCTTTGTCCGTGCTGCAGGGAATGAATTATTTATTTCCGATAATAACTGCACCATATTTGATCAGGGTCATCGGCATCCAGAAATACGGGCTGTGGGCCACGGCCTCGGTGCTGCTGACCTATTTCCAGATGCTGACCGACTACGGCTTCAACCTCTCGGCCACCAAGGAAATATCCGTAAACCGCCACGACCTCAAAAAGACCTCGGAGATATTCAGCTCAGTGATGACTATCAAGAGCGGCTTATTCCTGGCCAGCATCATCCTGATGCTGGCTCTGACCTACAGCGTGCCCCTGTTTAAGGCTGATCACGTCTTCTATTTGGTGACCTTTTCCGGCCTGCTGGGCCACGTCCTGTTCCCCATCTGGTATTTTCAGGGTATAGAGCGGATGAAGTACATCACCTACCTCAACCTGGCCTCCCGGACGGCGGTGTTCATCCTGCTCTTCATCGTCATCCGGCAGGAGGGCGACTACCTAAAGTATGCGGCCCTCAACTCCGGCGCGTTGATCCTGACCGGGGCGTTAAGCCTTTGGGTCGTCCTCAATGACTTCGGGGTCAGGTACGTTATTCCCAGGGCCTCAAGCCTGAGGGCGAGCCTGGCAGAGGGCTGGCATATTTTCGTCTCCACCTTCAGCGTCAACCTCTACATGAACACCAACGTCCTGATTTTGCGGTTTTTCGCCAGCGAGGCGGCGGTGGGATATTATTATGTGGCCGACCGTTGCATTACGGCCTTAAGAAGTCTGGCCAGCATCATATTTCAGGCGATCTACCCCCATGTTTGCGCCCGGGCCGGGGAATCAAAGGAGCAGTTCAACCGGTTCTTCCGGAGGGCCTCGCTGCCCATCTTCGGGCTGTTCCTCATCGCCTGCACGGGCCTGTTTCTGCTGGCTGGTCCGGTGGTTTTCTTTTTCACCGGAAAACAGGCGGCGGAGGCTGTTACGGCCTTAAGGGTCCTGGGCTTCGTGCCGTTGGTGGTGGCGCTGAACATCCCGGCCTATCAGACCCTGCTGGCCTACGGCCTGAAGAAAAGCTACACCGCTGTCTTGGTATCGGGCTCGGCGCTCAATCTCGGCCTGAATTTCCTGCTGGCCCCCAAATATTACGGCGCCGGCACGGCCCTGGCGGTGCTGTTGACCGAGGCCTACATAACCCTGGGGCTTTACCTGATGATAGAGCTGAAGCATAAGGAACATTCACTATTGAGAACGGCGGAAGACAAGCCATGAACGACCGTACACAAAAATTCTACAACGCCAAGGACCGGGCCTATTACGCCCACGCCCGGACCGACATCACGGCAATGGTACAGGGGCGGGACTTAAAGGTGCTGGATGTCGGCTGCGGCCAGGGCGCCACCCTGCTTGAGTTGAAAAGATCGGGACAGGCCGCGGTGGTGGTGGGGGTGGAGATCAATCCCGAGGCCGCCAGGGAGGCCGGGTACCTTTTGGACTGGGTGATCGTCGGGGACATAGAGAACCTGGATCTGAACTATCCCAACGGCTATTTCGACCTGATAATCCTGTCGGACGTGCTAGAGCACCTGGTGGACCCTTGGAGTACTTTGAAGAAACTGAAAAAATATCTGGCCCATGAAGGCAGGGTGATCGCCAGCCTTCCCAACCTCAGGGAATTCGGGACAATTCGCCGGCTACTATTCCAAGGGGACTTCAAATATTCCCAGGCCGGGATAATGGATAAAACCCATCTGAGATTTTTCTGCAAAAAGAACATGGTGGAGCTTTTTCAGGACGGCTTCGAGATCACCGAGATCAAAACAGTCCCGGAGCTTTTAAGGGGCGAGGTGGCCCTGTTCAACCGGTTGACCTTCAGGATATTCGAGGAGTTTCTGGTCATCCAGTACATCATTGAAGCCCGGAACAAGATCATCCCCGGACAAGCGCCCGAAGGGGGCAGGAATGGCTGACCGTCCGCTGGTCTACATCATCGTCCTGAACTACAACGGATGCCGGGACACCGAGGAATGCCTGGAGAGCCTGGAAGGGGTTTCCTACGGCAACTTCCGGGTGGTTGTGGTCGACAATTGCTCGGACGACGGCTCGGAAGCGGAGATCAAAGCCAAATATCCCGGGCATACTTTCATCCAGACCGGAAAGAACCTGGGATACGCCGGAGGTAACAATAAGGGGATTGGGTTGGCCCTGGAGAACCAGGCCGACTATATCTGTCTGCTGAATAACGACACCACCGTGATCCCGGATTTTTTGGAGCCTTTGGTAAATTTACTGGAGCAGGATAAGGCCGTCGGCATCGCCGGCCCCAAGGTCTGCGACTATTACGACCAGGAAATCATCCAGGCCACCGGATCCAAGGCCGACCTGTTCCTGGGAAAATTCTACCAGCTCAACCGAGGCAAGAAAAAAGACCAGGTCCAGGGTGTGCTGGAGGTGGACTATGTGGCCGGGGCCTGCCTGCTGATCCGGAGCGGACTGATATCAAAGATCGGGCTGGTCCCGGAGGAATATTTCCTGTTCTTTGAGGAGACCGAGTGGTGTTTGAAGGCCAAACGGGCCGGGCAGAGGGTGGTCTGCGTCTGCGAAAGCCTGATCCACCACAAGGGGTCCAAGTCCACCGAGAAGGTCAGCGGGATCCAGGAATATTACATGACTCGGAACCAGATCATTTTCGAAATTAGAAACGCCAGCGAAATCCAGTGGGTGGTTTTCTATTTATACCGGTTGTTCCAGATAGCCTTAAGCCTGGCCAAGGGCATTTTCACAGGTCGTTTTAACCGCGACATGCTGAAGGGATTCAGGGACGGCATGAGGTACCGCAGGGATGGATGATAGGATCAAAAATGCCAGGGAAGCGGCCAAGCCGGGGACCGGCCTTCCGGAAGGGACCGTCAGGGGACTGGTCAGTATCATAATCCCCACCCATAATTCAGAGGACTACGTCTGCCAGGCGGTGGATTCCTGCCTCAGCCAGACCTACCGCCTGGTAGAGATAATAGTGGTGGACGACGGCTCCACCGACGGCACCAGGCAAAGGTTGAAAAGTTACGCCGACCGGGGGGAGATAATATACATATATCAGGAGAACGGGGAGCGCTCCCGGGCCCGTAACCGGGGGCTGAACCAGGCCCGGGGAGAGTTCATCCAGTTTCTGGACGATGACGACCTGCTGGAAAAGGAAAAACTGGAGAAGCAGGCCGCTTTCCTGAAAGAGAATCCCGGCTGCTTCGGGGTCTATTGCGCCGCCTCCCATTTCGGGGAGGTGGAGGAAAAATTCCGGAGATATCCCCGGCCCCATGCCGGGGTGATCACCAGGGACATCATCCGGGGCAATTTCATCCTGATCAACACCATGCTGACCCGGAGGGCGGAGGTCAGATTCGACGAAAACTTTCGCACCCTGGAGGACTGGTACTATTGGTTCCAGATCAGCCTGGGGAGGAGGAAATTCGGATACATTGCTGAAAAGCTTTGCCGGGTCCGGAGGCATGTCGGGAACACATCGAAGGATGGGCTGGCCATGCTCCGGGGGGAGCTGGCGGTCCTGGACAAAATGGAGTCTGCCGGTGTTTTTTCAAGCGAGGTCAGGTATTACCGCTTCGAGCGGATGTACCTTTTGGGGATGAAAGGAAGCTGGCGGACAATGGGTAAGGCGGCAGCCATGGACGGCAGAAAGATATTTGCCTGCCTGGGGTTCCTGACCAAGACGGCCGCCAGAAAGATTTTAATCCGGAAACAGTGACTGCCAGATCCATGGCTGGCTGACACCCAAAATATCGGGAAGGCAAGCCGGCATGAAAAAACAATTGACGGGGAGAGGGATATTGTCGGAAACAAGGGGCAGGGGATGAACATCACCGCGGTAGTGGTCCTGTACCAACTCCGGCCGGATCAGTCGCCCACCATCGCCACCCTAGCCCGCTCCTATCAGCGCATAAGGGGAAGCGGGGCGGGAGTGTATCTGATCATTTTCGACAACAGCCCAAAACCGCAACAGGTGGACATCCCGCTGCCGTTCGAGCACCGGTATGTCCATGACGCCACAAACGGTGGCCTGGCCCAAGCCTACAACTTCGCTCTGGACTCGGACCCCGGCAGCGCCAGCCAATGGCTGCTGCTTTTGGATCAGGACTCAACGCTCCCCGATGATTTCCTGGAAGAGGTTTTTAAGGCCCTGGCCCTGATCGGGCAGGATGACTTGGTGGCGGCGGCGGTCCCCAAGGTCCTCCAGCACGGCCGTCCGATATCGCCGGCCCTGGTCAAAGGCGGCCGGATCAGACCGATCCCAAAACCCATCACGGGAGTCTGCCCGTTCCCGGTCACGGCCATAAATGCAGGCACCTTGATACGGAAAAATTTCCTGTACGCGATCGGAGGTTTCAACCGACAATTTAAACTGGATTACCTAGATCACTGGCTTTTCGCTGAGATCAAGCGGCGAGGGAAAAAAGTGTATATCACAGGGGCTGTCAGCAACCACGATCTATCGATAGGAAACACTAATCACCCGGTGTCAGCCGAACGCTATTTATCCATCCTTAAGGCTGAGACCCTTTTCTACATGGCCTACAGTGATGGCGGCAATTATTTATGCCACCTATTCAACTTGGCTTTTAGGGCTGGACGACAATACTTGCTAGGGCAAGCGGAGTTTTCCCGATTGACCGTAAGGCATTTTCTCGGCACAATAAATAACCGATGGAATTCATGAATAAATCGATGGTAATAATAGTTACTATCTGTCTTTGGATCTATTGTTTTATAGCATATTTCGATCCTTCGGACCTTGTCTTGGGGGCTAAGCTGCCACTGTTTGCTTTGATCCTGCTGACCTTCCTGATAATTCGGCTTAAGAGCGGCGGAGCCCTGCCTCGAGATCTGCTAGTGAGGGTTTCTTTGATCGCCTTGATTATCCCAGCTTTCTACCTGGGTATCTTTCTGGTGCGGCACCCTGGGCAAAGCTTAGTTGACGGCCTGTCCCTGGCCAAAGGGCTTTTGGCTATTATGCTTGTACTGCCGGTTGTCACCTTGAGGATTGACCTGAAAAAACCGGTGCTGCTCTGCAGCGGCCTTATGATTCTTTTCATTATTAGCCTTCAGGTTTGTTCCTCTTTGAATCCGTGGCTCTTTCAAAAAATATCTGTCTTTCTAACAGGCAATTATGTGGCGCTGATTGGCTCCCGCAGTTTCGGGGAACTTAATTTTGCCATGATATTTTTTATCACTACTCCGCTTTTGGTCATTCCGGTGCCATTCCTGGTCGGGGCGGCCTTCGCTGTAAAAGGCGGCTGGTGGCGGAGATCCGGCGCCATTTCTTTTTTGCTCCTGATACTGCTAGCTTCCTTCTTCTCGGCATCAAGGGCGGTCTTCCTCGTGCTGCTGACGGAATGTCTGGCTTGTTTTTTGATTGCCGCCAGACACCGACCCGGGCTTTTTGCGGGGGGGGTGATGCTGTCTGTCACCTTCTCCTTGTTGGCTCTGCTGGTTCTTCATAGGTCATCGTTGTTTTCAGCGGAGGAACAGTCGAACATGATCAAAATAGCGCATTTTGAATCTTTTTTGGACCATATTGATGAAAAGCCCGTAATTCTGTTAACCGGAGATGGTCTGGGGGCCAGCTATAACAGCCGTGCCCCGGGGGTCAACCGTGAGGTATACCAGACTGAACTAACTTATCTTGATATTATCAGGTATTCAGGTTTAGCAGGATTTCTGATTTTCTTGCTGCTGCTAATAGTTCCTTTTTGCACCACGAAATTCGACTTTTTAAACCTTACTGGTTTTTTTGCTTACCTGCTGGTGGCCGGAAGCAACCCGCTTCTGTTCAACTCCACCGGGATGCTGGCGGTCACCTATTTTTGGTCTCAGCAATATTCTTTGGGACGAATGAAATGTCAGGGTAATCCTTCATGTACCTCAGTTGCCCCATATGGTGCTGTCCTATGAGAACGGAACTGGCCGATCCGCGTATCAGCGTCATTATAGTAAACTGGAACGGTCTGTCCCTGCTTGAAGAATGCCTGCGATCTCTGGAAGGGCAGACATTTCGGGATTTCGAAATCATTCTGGTGGATAACGGCTCCAGCGATGGTTCGGCGGAATGGGTGCGCCGTAATTACCCTGAGGTGAGGTTGCTGGAACTGGAATCCAATACTGGCTTCAGCGCAGGGAACAACGCCGGGCTCAAGATAGCCAAAGGGGAATTCATCGCTTTGCTCAACAATGACACCAAGACCGACCCCGGCTGGCTGGAAGCCCTGGATAGCTGCATCCGATCCGATCCGAACATCGCCGCCTGTGATTCGATGATCCTCTATTACGACCAGCCACATTTAATCTGGAGTTCCGGCGGCAGCTATACTGTGGCGGGGTCCGTTTTTGCCCGGTTAAACCGTGAACCGAATATGGGTAGTGAAAGAACACCGGTAGATGTTTTCATTGCAGTGGCCTGTGCCGCGCTTTACCGAAAAAAGGTAATTGATGAAATCGGTTTTTTTGATGAGGATTTTTTCAACGGATACGAGGACGTGGATTGGTCCTTCCGGGCCCACTTATTCGGCTATCGGATAGTCAACGAGCCCCGGGCCCGGGTCTATCACAAGGTTTCCTCCACTCAGGTGCATAACAGTCCGGAGTTCGTCTATAACGGACAACGCAATGTCAGCGCAGTTTTCATCAAGAATATGCCTCCCCCATTGCATTTTAAATATGGGCCCTTTCATTTGGCCTATACCCTGGGGAGCTGTCTCTATTTCGCCCGGACCGGCCAACTGCGGGCATTTTTGAGGGCCAAGAAGGATCTGGTCAGGATGCTTCCCGTCCTCTGGCAGAAAAGAAAAAGTATTCAGTCTAAGCGCCTCCTTGGGTCAAGGGAAGTTGACCGGTTGCTGGGAAAAAGGTGGCTGGGTGTGAAAGCCCGGAAATTCGGCAATAAAGACCACGAGCTAAGCTAAAACCATTAATTAATGGATTTTAATGAGACCGATCAGGGCAGTTTTCATTTGCCAGTACTATCCGCCGGAGCAGGCTCCCATCGGGGTGATGATCCGTGAACTGGCCGGGGATATGGTGAAAAACGGCCACCAGGTGACCGTGGTGACAGGTTTTCCCAACCATCCGGCAGGGATAATCTTTCCCGGTTACAGCCGAAGACTGGTCAGCGTATCTTGGGATGGCGGGGTCAAACTGATCCGGTGCTTTCTTCATATCTCGCCCCGCAAAACCATCTTCGGACGGCTGTTGAACTTCGCCAGCTTCGGGATCACCTCCTTTCTGGCGGTGCTGTTCTTGGAAAAACCTGACCTGATGCTGGTTGTGTCCCCCCCGTTGTCCAACGGCCTTACGGCCATGATGCTCAAGGGCCTTAAAGGGTGCCGCTATATATTCAACGTCCAGGACATCTATCCCGACGCCGCCGTGAGTGGGGGGGTGGTCAAGCACCGGGGACTGATTGGCCTTTTAACAAAGCTGGAGATGGCGATCTACCAAAGATCCCATAAGGTGACGGTCATCTCCGAGGGGTTCAAGGAAAATCTGATCCTAAAGGGGATCGACCCAGCCAAGATAGACATAATCTACAACTGGATAGACGCCTCCGAGATCGGGCCCCAGCCCCGGGAAAATGATTTTTCCCTGAAGCAGGGACTGGCCGGAAAATTCGTGGTGCTGTACTCGGGGACCATCGGGGTGATATCAGGGGCGGAGATAATTATTGAGTGCGCCCTAAGGCTCAACCACCATCCGGATATTTTATTTCTGCTGGTAGGGGAGGGCGTAGTCAAGGAGAGGATACGAAAGGCCGCCAGCCAGAAGGGCCTTAATAACATTCAATTTCTGCCTTTCCAGCCCCGGGAAATATTATCGGAGGTGCTTTCCAGCGCCGATATCACCATGGTTACCCTGGGGAAAAACAAGGGAAAAAGTTCGGTGCCCAGTAAAATACTGGGATATATGGCTGCGGCTAAGCCGGTGTTGGCCAGCCTCGATCTGGACAGCGATACCGCCAGGTTAATCGATAGGGCCCAATGCGGCATCTGTGTCTCAGCTGAAGATGCGGACAGCTTGTCCGCAGCGATCTCATCCATGTACGACGACCCGGTCCGGATCGGCAAGCTGGGGCAAAATGGGAGAGAATACTTGCTGAAATACTGCGAACGAAAATCAGCCACCGCCCAGTACCGAAAACTGATGGAAGAATGTGTCAATCGGAAAACATGATACGAAAAATGTCATTAAGGGATATTGACCCGGTGGTGCAGGCGCATCTTTTGAGTTTCCCGAAATTCTTTTTAAGCATTTTGGGCCCCAGGTTTTTGTCCCTGTACTATACGTTCCTGTGTTCGGATCCTGACGGTATCGCCCTGGTGGGACTTAACCAGACTGGTCGGATAACAGGGTTCGTGGCCGGGACCACCAACCCTAGGGGCTTTTATACCCGACTACTGAAAAAACAGTGGCTGAAATTCGCTGCAGCATCCTTTACGGCCGTGTTAAAAAAACCGTCGCTCATTCCACGACTGCTGGGAGCCTTGAACTACCCAAAAGAAAATCCGGCTGGCCTGGATGTGGCCGGCCTATACTCGATAGGAATATTGCCCAGTGATCAGCAGCAGGGAATGGGGAGGCAGCTGGTGGCGGAGTTCCTTAAAGAAGCCCGGAATCTGGGGTGTCGGCAGGTATTTTTGACCACCGACCGGGACGATAACCAGAGAGTGAATAACTTTTATCAAAAAAATGGATTTACTGTCAAACGCCAATTTATTACACCCCAGGGGCGCCGGATGAACGAATATCGGACAGATCTATGATGAACAAAGACAAGGCGGTAAATTTTCTGGATCAGACAACCCAACTGGCCATGGTGGGGTTCGTGGCCTCGCTTCCGGTGTCCATCGCCTTCACCCAAAGCTCGCTGTTCGTGGGCTGGGTGGCCTGGCTCTTGAAATGCCTGGTGGAAAAAAAATGGAATGGTTTCAAAACCCCGCTGGACCTAGCCGTTGGCCTGTTTTTGGTCTCGGCCCTGCTTTCGACAGCCTTTTCATTGTCCCCCGGGGAAAGTTTCATAAGTTTAAAAAAATTCTATCTGCTTTCGGCTGTTTATTTTATAGGGTTCAACGTCAAGAGCCCTGCCAGGCTGTTGGAATTGATAAAACTATTTTTGCTGATGACCGTATTAACGGGAGTATACGGCTTGGTGATGTTTGGATCCGGATACCAACCCCGGCTGCTGGCTGCCCAGGGAATGGCCATGACTTCCGGCGGGATATTCATGATGGCTGGATTGCTGGCTGTTGCATGGTGCCAATATTCATTTACATCGGTTGACAAACCAAACAGGATTTTATCTCTAATCTTCTCTGGTATGCTGTTTGTCTCCCTTATCCTAACACGAACGGTCAGTTCTTGGTTTGGGTTTATAGCCGGTGTTTCTGCATCATTAAAAACTTGGAGAAAGCGGGCCGTCGTTTTGGGACTCGCCTTAGTAATGCTGGCTAGTGTAGTGATTGGCGTAAAAAATCTAAGATGGTCATTTATGCTATTTTACGGCAATAAATCTACTTCTTGGGATATGCGGCTGAGCATGTGGAGAATGGGGGGGGACCTAATCAAAGAGCATCCAGTATTGGGTACCGGCATGGTGGATTTGGGCCTCCTGTTAAAAGCTAAAATGACGCCTGCCGATGAACTTGTTTGGCAAAATATTCCCATAGGCGGGCACTTGCATAACAATTTCATCCATATCGCCGTAACTAGGGGGCTTTTAGGTCTAACCGCTTTTATTTTTATATGGGTTTCTATTTTTGCAATGTTGATTAAGCTTATAAGATCAAAATCCCATATTACAGTAATATTTGCAAGGGGGATTTTTTCAGTGGTAATCGGCTTTTTGATCAACGGGCTGGCCGAGTGGAATTTTGGTGATTCCGAAGTGGTAACAATATTGTGGTTTGTTGCGGGGCTATCCCTGTCAATAGGGCATCTGGAGAAAATAAATGAGAATCATACTAAGTAAGTGTAAATCATTGACTTTGCAGTCAACAATAGGTGGACAATGAAAAGGATATTTGATATAATAACGTCGATAACATTGATTATCCTATTAACGCCATTTGCGATAGTAATCGCCCTTATAATTGCGTTGGAGTCACGGGGCGGTGTGTTTTTTACCCAGGATAGGGGTGGGATCAACGGTAGGGCATTTAAGATATTCAAATTCAGGACAATGATTCCAGGAGCCGAAAACAAGGGCCCTTTGCTGACGGTTAGAAATGACCCCAGAGTAACGAAAGTGGGCAGCTTTTTACGGAGGTGGAGCCTGGACGAACTGCCCCAGCTTTTTAATATTATCAAAGGGGATATGAGCTTAGTGGGACCGCGGCCGGAGATACTTCCAATAGTTAAAAATTACACCGAATGGCAAAGATTGGTTTTTCTTGTAAAACCCGGCTTGTCCGGGTTCTCACAGGTGATGGGCCGTGATGATCTGTCGATTGAAACCAAGCTGAGGCTGGATATATATTATATCCGGCATCATAGTTTCTGTTTTGATATGTGGATAATCTGGAAAACCGTGGTCATTGTCCTAACCGGGAAAGGCGCTTTTTAATAATGAATCTGGTGGAGAGAAATCGTTGGTGGCTGGTTCTGGTTGACGCAATATTGATAAATATTGCGTTGTGGGGGGCATTGGCCCTACGGTTTGATTTCGCCATACCCTACAAAAGCAACTATTGGGATATCGCCCTGTACATCACGGCCGTCCGGCTGGCCTTTCTGACATTTGCCGGTGCCTATAAAGGGGTCTGGCGTTACATCGGAATCAGCGATCTGATTGCCATTTTCAAGGCGGTGACTTTGGGTTCGCTGGTGGTAGCGGCCACCTCGCTATTTTTGGCCCGGGAGTTGAGCTATCCCCGCAGCGTGATCATCATCGAGTGGCTGGGAGATATTATATTGATAGGGGGCTTAAGGTTCCTTGTGAGGATAGTCCATCAGCATAGCAAAATCTCCAAAACCAAAGGAGTTCCCCAGAAAAAGGTGTTGATAATCGGCGCCGGCGATGCCGGGGAGATGGTGGTCCGCCAGATGATGGCCCATCCGGAGTACGGGTATCAACCGATTGGTTTCATCGACGACGACCCAAAGAAAAAGGGTAGAGAGATTCACCGGTTTCCGATCCTGGGCGGGAGGGCAGACATCGACCGCCTGGCGGAGGAAAATAAGATTCAGGAGATAATAATCGCCATTCCTTCGGCGACCGGCTCGGTGGTCAGGGAGGTGATCGAGCAGTGCCATTCGGCCAGGCTGAAGTTCAAGATCGTCCCGGGGATAAAAGAGATAATCGAAGGCGGGGTCAGCATCAACCAGATCCGTGACATCGAACTTGAGGATCTCTTGCGGAGACCGTCGGTGAATATCGCGCTTGAAGAGATAGCAGGTTATCTGGCAAATAAAACCGTTATGGTCACCGGGGCCGGGGGCTCGATCGGCTCGGAGCTCTGCAGGCAGATCGTTTCCTTCAGCCCCGGGTCGCTGATTCTGCTGGGCAAGGGCGAGAACAGCCTGTATGACATCTCCACTGAACTTTCCCGCAGCCATCCGGGACAAAAAACCGAGACCCTGATCTGCGACGTGGCTGACATCAAAAGGGTTGATCACATATTCGCCAAACATATACCCCAGGTGGTTTTTCACGCCGCGGCCCACAAACATGTTCCCATGATGGAGCATAACCCCGGCGAGGCGGTCAAGAATAACATCTTCGGCACCAAGGCGGTGGCCGAGGCGGCCCTGAAACACCGGGCTGAAAGATTCGTCATGATCTCCACCGACAAGGCGGTCAATCCCACCAGCGTGATGGGGGCCACCAAGCGCATCTCGGAAAAGGTGATAATGGCCCTGGTGGGCCGGGGCCGGACCAAATTCATGGCGGTGCGTTTCGGCAATGTTCTGGGGAGCCGCGGCAGTGTGGTCCCGCTGTTCAAAAAGCAGATTGCCGCCGGAGGGCCGGTCACGGTCACCCACCCGGATATGGAGCGTTATTTTATGACCATCCCCGAAGCAGTCCAATTGGTGATCCAGGCCGGGGCCATGGGACAGGGCGGGGAGGTGTTCGTGCTGGACATGGGCAAGCCGGTCAAGATAGTGGATCTGGCCCGGGACATGATCAAACTTTCGGGGTTCGATCCCGATTCGGAGATCAAGATCGAATTCACCGGGCTGCGGCCGGGTGAGAAGCTTTACGAAGAACTTCTGACCGCCGAGGAGGGGGTGGGAGCCACCAGGCATGCCCAGATATTCATGGTTAAGGGGAAACATGCCAGGCTAAAGGAACTGCCCCGGCTGCTGTCGCCCCTGCAGAGGACCGCAATATCCGGCGAGCCGGATGCGGTGGTGGAGGCCATCAAAAAAATATTGCCCAGCTTCAGGAATGATGAAAATGCCGGATGACAGATATTCCAACCGGTCCCGGAGGGAAAGTATGCTGCCATTCTCCCCGCCCGATATCGGACAGGAGGAGATAGATGAGGTGGTCGATTCCCTGCGTTCCGGCTGGATAACCACCGGTCCCAAGACCGCCAGATTTGAACAGGCGCTGAGAGAATATCTGGGTTGCGAAAATGTCATAGCTTTGAATTCCGCCACCGCCGGACTGTTTCTGTGCCTTAAGGCTCTGGGCATCGGCCCGGGCGATGAGGTGATCACCACTCCCTACACTTTTGCCGCCACGGTCAATATCATTCTGCATGCCGGCGCGGTCCCGGTGCTGGTGGATGTCCGCCGTGAGGATTTCAACCTTGACCCGATCCGGGTCAAAGAGGCTGTGACCAAAAGAACCAGGGCGGTGATCCCGGTGCATTTCGCCGGCCGAAGCTGCGATATGGACGCCATCGGTGCCATTGCCAAAAGGCATGATCTGGCTGTCATCGAGGACGCCGCCCACGCCATCGGCTCGGAATACCGGGGCCGGAAGATAGGCTCCATCAGCCGCTTCACCGTTTTCAGTTTCCATGCAGTAAAGAATCTGACCACCGGGGAGGGCGGTGCCGTAACCACCAACGACGGCGGCATGGCCGACCGGCTCCGGGCCATGGCCCTGCACGGGATGGACAAGGATGCTTGGAAAAGATTCGCCCCCGGCGGCCGGTGGCAGTATGATATCGTCACCCCGGGCTATAAATATAACATGATGGACTTACAGGCGGCCCTGGGCATCCACCAGCTGCGCAAATTGGATGGCAATTTGATCAAGCGGAAAAATATTGTCGACCAATACCGCAATGGGCTGTCCGGAATTCCGCAGATCGCGCTGCCCGGGGATCCCGCCGACGGCCGCCATTGCTGGCACCTTTTCCCGTTGCTGATAGATTTCGCCAAACTGAAGATCGACCGGGATCGTTTCATCGAGCTGCTACAGCAGGAGAATATCAGCAGCAATGTGCATTACCTGCCGGTGCATTTGTTCTCCTACTACCGCGAAACCCTGGGGTTCAAGCCCGGCGATCTCCCGGTGGCGGAGGATCTGTCGGCCAGGGAGATCACCCTGCCGCTGTATACCCGAATGACGCCGGGCGATGTGGGCGATGTTATTTGTGCGGTAAGAAAAATACTTTTCAATAATATAAAGTAAAAGGCGCTTAAATGAGCGACTATTTTGTGCACGAAAGCGCATACGTAGATCAGCCGGCCGAGATCGGCAGCGGAACCAAGATCTGGCATTTTTGCCATGTGTCGAAAGGGGCCAAGATTGGTCGGGATTGTTCTCTGGGCCAGAATGTTTATGTGGGCAGTCGAGTAGAAATAGGCAATAACTGCAAGATACAGAACAATGTCTCGATCTACGACCTGGTGACCCTGGAGGATAATGTATTCTGCGGGCCCTCCATGGTCTTTACCAATGACATGAACCCCCGGGCGGCTTTTCCCAAGGGCGGCAAATGGATTCCCACCCTGGTCAAGACCGGGGCCAGCCTGGGCGCCAACTGCACCATCGTCTGCGGCTACACCATAGGAAAACATGCCTTTGTGGCGGCCGGCTCGGTGGCCCGCTTCGATGTTCCCGATTATGCCATAGTGGCCGGGGTGCCGGCCAAAATAATCGGCTGGATGTGCGAATGCGGCGGACGGCTGGATTTCGGCAAAGCAACCGAGTGCGCCTGTGGGTCCTGCCAGAGAAAGTATCAGAAAAAAAGCGATAATTTGGTGGAAAAACTGTAATGATCGATCTGGATAATATTGACTCCCAGTTGCTGGCCAGGCTGGATCCCTATGGCATGGGAAAGATAATCGCGGATTTTCCTTCGCAATGCCGCCGGGCCGTCGAGATCGCCCGGAATGCTGATATCAAACTGCCCCGGACCGCCTATCGTAATATCGTGATCTGCGGGATGGGCGGCTCGGCCATCGCCGGGGACATCCTGGCTTCCTGCCTGGCAGAGGTGATGCCATCGGCGATCTTTGTCCAGCGCAACTACGGCCTGCCTGGGTGGGTGGGAAAGGACGACCTGGTGATAGCCAGCAGCTATTCCGGGGAGACCGAGGAGACTTTGTCTGATTTTGAGGAGGCCCTGAAAAGGAAATCCACCGTGGCGGCCATAACCTCCGGCGGGAAATTAAAGGAAAGGTGCCTGTCTCTGGGCCTCCCGTTCATAACCATACCCGGGGGATTGCCGCCCCGGGGCGCTTTGGGCTACTCTTTTTTCACCCTGTTGGGATTGTTCAAATCAAGCGGCCTGATATCCGATCAGGCAGAGGCCCTGGATGAGACATTGGCTATCCTGGGAAAAATGTCCGGCGACTATTCGGCTGACAAACCCGGCAGGGAGAATAAAGCCAAGCAGATCGCCACGGATATTTACGGATATATGCCGGTGGTCTATGCCTCTGCTGACCTGCTGACTCCGGCGGCCAGGCGCTGGGCCAACCAATTGAACGAGAACGCCAAAATACTTTCCTACTGGGCGGCCATGCCGGAATTGTGCCATAACGAGATCGTGGGCTGGGAAAAGCTGCCTGATGTCGGGTCGAAGGCTAAGATTATTTTTCTGCAGGATTCCGGCGATCATCCCAGGAACAACTTGCGTTTTGATGTATTGCAGGGTATAATTAATTCCGAATCGGCCGGAATAATTAAAATTCAAAGCCAAGGCAGATCAAAGTTGGCCCGGATGTTCTCTTTATTGTATCTGGCTGATTACATAAGTTATTATCTGGCGCTTTTAAACGAGGTGGATCCCATGCCGGTAAAGAGGATCGACCGGCTGAAATCGGTGCTTAAGGAAAGAAGATGAAGGTAATAATTCCGGTGGCCGGGGCCGGGACCCGCTTGCGGCCCCACACCCATACCACCCCCAAGGTCCTGATCTCGGTGGCGGGAAAGCCGATGATCGGCCACATACTGGACCAGTTGATCGGCCTGCCGATAGACCAGATCGTGATGGTGGTGGGGCAGATGGGCGATCAGATAAAAGAATATGTGAGCGGCAACTATAAGTTCAAAGTAAGATACATCATCCAGCAGGAGGCCAAGGGTCTGGCCGATGCCATCTACCTTACCAGGGAGGCGGTCAAAAAGGACGACGCCCTGGTAATTCTGGGCGACACCATATTCAGCACCGATTTTAAAAAACTGCTGTCCAAAAAAAACAGCCAGATTGGGGTCAAGGAGGTCAGCGACCCCCGGCGTTTCGGGGTGGTGGAGCATCATCACGGCAAGATCACCAAACTGGTGGAGAAACCGGAACATCCCCAGAGCAATCTGGCCATCGTCGGCATCTACCTGATGAAAGATATGCCGAGGCTGTATAGGGCCATCGGCACCCTGATGGAAAAGAACATCAGGACCAAGGGCGAATACCAGCTGACCGACGCCCTGCAACTGCTGATAGACCGGGGGCAGACCATGGAGACCTTCGCCGTCGACGGCTGGTACGACTGCGGCAAGCCGGAGACCCTGCTGGATACCAACCGGCAGCTGCTGGACCTTTATCCCCAAAAATCCGCTAAAATAAAAGGGGCGGTGATCAACAGCCCGGTTTCCATAGACTCCTGCGCCCGGATCGAAAATTCGGTGATCGGGCCCTATGTGTCGGTGGCCGCCGGGAGCCGAATAAAGAACGCCATAATCAGCGATACCATCATCGGCAAGAATGCATGCCTGGAATCGATCATGCTTCAAAAATCCATCATAGGCGACAACGCCGTGGTCAAGGGGAAACAGCGGAAACTGAGCGTGGGAGACGGCTCCGAAGTGGATATTTCATAAACAAGAACAAATATAAACCATAAAATCCAAGGAGTGTAAAATGGCGGAGAGACACCTTTTGACTTCCGAGTCGGTGACCGAAGGACATCCCGATAAGATGTGCGACCAGGTATCGGATGCGATACTGGACGCCATCCTGGACCAGGATATAAACGGCCGGGTGGCCTGCGAGACCCTGGTGACCACCGGGATGGTGCTGGTGGCCGGGGAGATTTCGACCAACTGCTACATCGACATCCCGCGGCTGGTCCGGGAGACCATCAAGGATATCGGCTATACCGACGCCAAGAGCGGGTTCGATTACGAAACCTGCGCGGTGGTGACCTCCATCCAGGAGCAGTCCTGCGACATTGCCATGGGGGTGGATACCGGCGGGGCCGGCGACCAGGGGATGATGTTCGGCTATGCCTGCAACGAGACCCCGGAGCTGATGCCGATGCCCATCAGCCTGGCCCACAAACTCTGCAAGAGGCTGTCCGAGGTCCGCAAAAAGGGCACCATGGATTACCTGCGCCCCGACGGCAAGTCCCAGGTGACCATCGAATACGTCAACGGCCTGCCCAAGAGGGTTGACACCATCGTGGTCTCCACCCAGCATGATGCCAATGTCTCCGAGGACAAGGTCAAGCGGGATATCGTCAAGCATGTCATCAACCGGGTGGTGGACGGCAAGATGATGGACGACCGGACCAAGATCATGGTCAATCCCACCGGACGGTTCGTGATCGGCGGGCCCCAGGGCGACACCGGACTGACCGGGCGTAAGATCATCGTCGACACCTACGGAGGCATCGGACGCCACGGCGGCGGCTGCTTCTCGGGCAAGGATCCCACCAAGGTGGACCGCAGCGCGGCCTATGCCGCCAGGTATATCGCCAAGAACATCGTGGCCGCCGGCCTGGCCCAGCGCTGCGAGATCCAACTGGCCTACGCCATCGGGGTGGCCGAGCCGGTGTCCATCATGGTGGACACCTACGGCACCGGCAAGGTGGAGGATGCCAAGCTGACCAAGCTGATCCGGCAGTACTTCGACCTGACCCCCCACGGGATCATCACCATGCTCAAACTGCGCCAGCCCATATACCGCAAAACCGCCGCCTACGGCCATTTCGGCCGGGAGGAGGAGGGCTTCCCCTGGGAGAAGACCGACGTATCCGACAAACTGAAATCCGCAGCCAAGAAATAATTAGGAGAAATAAATGAATTACGATATCAAGGACATCAAACTGGCAGCCAAGGGCAAGAACCGGATAGAGTGGGCCGACAAATACATGCCGGTGCTGCAGACCATCCGCACCAGGTTCGAAAAAGACAAGCCTCTCAAGGGGTGCAAGATCTCGGCCTGCCTGCATGTCACCGCCGAGACCGCCAACCTGATGCGGACACTGAAGGCCGGCGGGGCGGAGCTCCGGCTGTGCGCCTCCAACCCGCTTTCCACCCAGGACGACGTGGCCGCCTCGCTGGTCAAGGATTACGGCATCCAGACCTTCTCGGTCAAGGGAGAGGACAACAAACTCTATTACAAGCACATCAACCAGGCCCTGGACCAGCGGCCCCACATCACCATGGACGACGGGGCCGACCTGGTCTCCACCCTGCATACCACCCGTAAGGATCTTATCAAGAATATCATCGGCAGCACCGAGGAGACCACCACCGGCGTCATCCGCCTGCGCAGCATGCAGAAGGCCGGGACCCTGGCCTTCCCGGTGATCGCGGTCAACGACTCCCAGACCAAATACATGTTTGACAACCGCTACGGCACCGGGCAGAGCACCCTGGATGGCATCATCCGGGCCACCAATATCCTGCTGGCCGGGTCCAGCGTGGTGGTGGCCGGCTACGGCTGGTGCGGCCGGGGCCTGGCCATGAGGGCCCGGGGGATGGGCTCCAATGTGATCATCACCGAGATAGATTCGGTCAAGGGTCTGGAGGCGGTGATGGACGGCTTCCGGGTGATGCCCATGGCCCAGGCGGCCAAGATCGGAGATGTCTTCGTGACCGTCACCGGCAACATCAACGTGGTCCGGCCGGAGCATTTCAGGACCATGAAGGACGGGGCCATCATCTGCAATTCCGGTCACTTCAACGTTGAGCTGGATATCGACGGCCTTAAAAAAATATCCAAGTCGATCAGGACCACCCGGGAGTTCGTGGAGGAGTACACCCTCAAAAACGGCCGCAAGGTCATCATTTTGGGCGAGGGCCGGCTGATAAACCTGGCGGCGGCCGAGGGACACCCGGCCAGCGTGATGGACATGAGCTTTGCCAACCAGGCCCTGGCGGCGGAGTTGCTGATCAAGAAGGGCAAGGGCATGGACAAGAAGGTCTACGCCCTGCCGGTGGAGCTGGACAATAAGATCGCCCAGATCAAACTGCAGGCCATGGGGACCAAGCTGGATGCTTTGACCGCCGAGCAGAAGAAATACCTGGCCTCCTGGGAGATGGGAACCTAAAAAATATTTATCAAGCAGAATGCCTGACGGGTGAAGCCCGTCAGGCATTCCATAAAAACAAGCCGGAGTATATTTAACGACCGATCAACGTAAGCGGTAACCACCGGGAAACTTTGTTAATCTGGCCCCCCATGACAATTGATTGTCCGGGGGCGGTGGTTATTGCTGGGCAGGATCGGTCTTTTTATTTGGGAGCCCGGTAGAGCAGGAAGGCTCCTATGGCCCCGAATATAATGTTGGGCAGCCAGGCCGCCAGGACGGGCGAAAGCATGGCGCTGTGCCCCAGGGCTCGTCCGGTCTGCAGCAGCCCCCAAAAAACAAAGCAGGTCAACAACGATATGGCAAAGCCCGAGGCCGTGCTGCCTTTGCGCGAATTGGACAGCAGGGGAAGGCCGAACAGCAGGATGATGAAATTGGCGAAGGGGAATGATAACTTGAGATACAGGTCCACCATTGATTGCTGGACCTGGTTGCCGGACCTCTTTAACCGGTCGATGAACTGGCGCAGCTCAAAGAAACCCATCTCATCGGGCAGCAGTTCGCGCTTGGAGAAGGAGGCCGGGGCCTCCTCATAGCCGGTGAGTTTTAATTGCTGAAGGCTGTCGGAAACCTCCGTTCCGTCGGGGCGGAAATTTCGGATTATGACCTTTTCCAGCAGCCAGGCGTCTCCGGTCCAGGCGCCTCTGACCGCGTCCACCCGCTGCAATATCCGGTTCTGCTGGTCGACCTGGAAAATGGAGACCGAGTCCATCACCGCTTTTTCCACGTTGTATCTTTTAATGAAGAACTGGCGGCCCTGGCTGCCGTCGTATAACAGGTTGAATCTGGTCTGGGGCTCCTGGGATAGTTGCTTCTTTATCCGGACCCTCTCCAGGCTGCCTTTTTTCTGGTTGGTGAACGGGACGATGGTTTCGCCGGCCGCCATCACCGCCAGGCTTATCAGCAGGCCCAGTATGAACAGGGGGGCGAATATCCGATAGAGGCTCAGCCCGGCGGCTTTCATGGCCACGATCTCGTGATGGCGGGCCATCTGGCTGATGGTGGCCATGCTGGCCAGCAGCATGGCCACCGGCAGGGTCAGGATCATTATGTAGGGTATCTGATAGATGTAAAACAGGGCCACCAGATGATAGGGCACCCGGTGGTCGATGAACATATCCAGCTTTTCGAAGATATCCACCAGGACGAAGATCAGCACAAAGGCGGTCTGCGAAAAGATCAGCGATTTCAGGAATTCCCGGGAGAGGTATTTATCCAGTATTTTTATCGGCATAACGGTTCTTTTTAAAGCTGAATTCATAATTCTTCCAGAACAGCAGGATCAGGCCGCAGATTCCCAGCACCATGTTGGCGGCCCACATGGCCAGCACCGGGGAAAGGATCTGCCGGTCGGCCAGCTCCTCGCCGCCGATCAGGGCTATATAATACAGGACAAAGAATCCCAGCGACAGCCCGAAGCTGACCCCCAGGTTGCCCTTGCGGGTGATGATGCCCAGGGGGGCCCCGATCAGGATGAATACCAGGCAGGCCGCTGGGATGGCCATCTTCTTCTGGATCTCCACCTGATAGCGCCTGATCTCCGATACCCGGTTGTGGACCTCGGAGGAAAGCTGGCTCAAACGGGGTGGGGGGAGGCTGGAGCTGTCGGCCAGCTGGGCCTGTAGGGGCTTCAGCTCGGTCCGGATATTGGCGATCACCAGTTTCATCATGGCCGAGGACATCTCCCGGTCGCTGCGGTAGGTCCGCACCTGATGCTGGATCTGGGGGTCCATCGGCAGGTATAAAATATGTTTTTTGAAACTGATGCGGTGGTAGCGGGTCTTGTCCTCCGGGTCCAATTGGTGGATCTCCCCGTTCATCAGTTCCAGCTTCAGCGAGGCGGCTTGGGGGGTCACCATCAGCCGACCCTTGGATGCCAGGATGGTCCGGGGCTGGGAGTTGCCCTTCTGCTCGTAGATGGTTATATTGCCCAGCTCCGAGGTCTTGGGGTCGATCCGCCGGATCAGAATATTATAGTCGGGAAAGTCGGTGATGAAGATGTTCTCCTTGAGCTGCAGGGTGGGCTTGGTCTCGGAGATGTCCATCAGCAGATTTTTGACCATATGGTTGGTCTCGGGCATCAGGCGGTCGTTGAATAAATACAGCCCGGCGGTCAGGATGATCCCGGCCAGGAAGGGAGCAATGATAAGCCTGATGAAAGGGGTCCCGCTGGACCGGATGGCCGTCAGCTCGTTGTCCTGGGCCAGCCGCCCGTAATTCATGATTACCGCCACCAGCACCGCCATGGGGACGGTCATGGTCAGCATGTAGGGGAGGCTCAGAAAAAATACCTTACTGACTATCAGGATCGGCACTTTTTTCTGGATGATCATATTGATAAGCTCGAACAGCCGGTCCATCAGCAGAACGAAGGTCAGCACCGTCAGGGCCAGAAAAAACGGAAGGGCATGGCCCTTTATCAGGTAGCGGTCGATTATCTTCATAGGTCTGTAATGTTATCCGGTATTGGCATAAAAAGCAAGAATTTTTTATTGAAGTTGTAACATAAGCTGTGATAAACTAACCATATGCTCCATAGAAAATCCAAAATATATTCGTTGTCTTTGGCTCTGATCCTGACGGCGTCGGCGCTGGACATCGCCGGGAAGGCCCGGGCCCAGGAATTCGGACCATTGGAGGATATCACGGCGGATTACAATGCCGAGAGCTTCCGGAAAAACGTCAGGACCGCCAGCTACAGCATAGACCACCGGCTGGGGCTGATGATAGAGCAGGAGCTGGTTTCCCAGCTGAGCTTTGGGGTCAGGTATTACAGCCTGCCCGCCTTTTTGGAAAAACTGCGAATCGAGGGTACGGACAGCGCCTGGGCGAGGAACAATCATGCCTTCTTGTCAAAGCCGCCTCAGGAGAGGACCGGGGAGGGGCTGATCCCCGACATCCAGATACCCATCCCGGGGCTGGGCAGGGCCTTCGGCTCCGGGGCCCAGATAAAGGTCAGCGGCAACCAGAAGATAACCGCCGGATACGACCGGACCACCTACAACCAGATCGGCCGGGACCTGGACGCCAATGCCACAACCGATGACGACCGGATAAACATCAAGCAGGCGCAACGAGTGAATCTGGAGGGGGTGATCGGCGACCGGGTGCATGTGCTGATAGATTACGACAGCGAGGCCGATCCTGACAAACGTAGCAAGGTCCGCCTGCGATATGAAGGCCAGGAGGACGAGATCCTGCAGAGCCTGGAGGCTGGGGACACCGAATTTTCCCTAAGCGGCTCCTCTCTGGTGGGCGGGCTGACCACGGTCCACAAGGGCCTGTTCGGGCTTAAGGGGGTGGCCCGGCTGGGGGGCTTCGAGCTGACGGCCATCGCCAGCAAGGACGAGGGCCAGAGCCAGACCAGCTCGTTCGACGGCTCGAATGTAACCTCCTCCGTCACCCACCTGGACAATGAATTCATGCAGTATACGGTATACGAGATCATCCCCGGCGGGCTATTGGGCGATACCATCGAGGCCATAAAGGTCTATATCAAGAATGATCATGTCACCCCCAATGCCGCCGCCCATTACCTGAAGGACCGGAGCTGGCGGGATTTCAGGGGAATTCCCCGGGATACGATTTACGGCCCGGTTAGAATGGATGTCAAGACCGAGATCACCGATTTCATCCTGGACGATGCCGTAACCGGCCGGATAATTCTGGCCGCCGGCATCTACGATCAATCGGTGCTGGGGGTGGCCTATAAGACCAAAAAAGGCGGCTATTATCCCAGCAAATATAATTTCGACAACTCGGATACCCTGATGCTGGTGAAGCCGGCCAACTGCCAGCCCGCCGATACCATAAACGGCTATTGCTGGAATTATGAAAAAAGAAATTATTATTCCTTGAACGGCCGGGGCATTGATTTCTCCACCCTGACCATAAAGCTGCAATACCGCAAAGAGAATGAATGGGTGGATAATGATTCGGCCAGCCAGAAGACCTTCCTGGAACTGCTGGGCCTGGAGAATGCCGGGGCCCTGTATGATAATTATATCAACCAGGAGGAGGGCTATTATTTCTTCCCCCAGGCTCAGCCGTTCCTGTCCCCGGCTCTGCCTGACAGCTGTCCTGACATCTACCGGGTGAAGAATCTGACCAATTATTCCGCCAAATACCGCTTTATCATCACCTACAAATCCACCGTGGCGATGTATCCCCTGAACGCCCCGGGGCGCCTGCTGGAGGGCACGGTCAGCGTCACCCTGGACGGATCACCGGTCTCGTCCGGCGAATATACGGTGGATTACGAGATGGGGACGGTCACCTTCAACGACCGGATCAAAAACATACTGCAGAGCAATGCCGCCCTTAAGATAGATTATCAATACCTGCCAGCGTTCGCTTTGGGGTCCAAGACCCTGGCCGGCCTGAGGGGCATCTATAAATTCGGGGAGAGCGGCCAGCTGGGCGGCACCTGGCTGTACCGCAGCGAGCAGACCCCGGACGAAAAGCCCCGGCTGGGCGAGGAACCCCGCCGGATAATCGTGGCCGGGCTGGACGGGAGCTACCAGGCCGCCCCCGATTTTCTCACCAGCTGGACCAATGCCCTGCCGCTGGTGGAGACCGAGGCCCCGTCCAACTTCAAGCTGACCGGCGAGGTGGCCGGAAATTTCCCCAACCCCAATACCAAGGGCCAGGTGTACATAGACGATATGGACGGCAGCAAGGTGTCCGACGAGTTCAACCTGAGCCGCTCGGCCTGGGTGCGCTCCAGCGTCCCTCCGGGCAAGACCGATACCCTGCTGGCCAAAACATTTTATTGGTACAACCCCACCACCCAGGTCACCATGAAAGAGATCAATCCCGCCATCACCGATGAGACCCAGAAGAACGAAACCATCAGAACATTATTTTTTAAGTATGAATCCGGACATCAGGACTCCTTGAACTCCTGGGCCGGGGTCACCCAGCTGATAAGCAAGACCGGGCTTGATTTAAGCCAGAGCAAACTGCTTAACCTCTGGATAAGGGGCACTAAAGGGATCGTCCACATAGATATCGGGCGGAATATTGACGAGGATCAGGTATGGTGGACCAAGAAGGGTCTGCACCCGCAAAATAAAAAAGTGGACTGCGAGCCCTTGAACCTCAACCGGGAGCCGGTCTATACCGATAACACCGACATCGGCCTGGACCGGGTAAGGGGGAATGACAGCACTTATTCATCCGCGTCAAGCGAAGACGGGACCGACGATTATGTTGTTGACGTAAATAAACCCGACTACAGTAAAATAAACGGAACCGAGCGCAACGGCTATTACGACACCGAGGACCTTAAGATGAACGGCCTGGATTCGATGGATGTGCCCCAGCTGGGCAATAATTATTACACCTTCCGTTTCGATCTCTCCCAAAGCCCGGCCAATCAATACGGCTGGCGCCAGCTGTCGGCTTTGCTGGATACCGCCCAGCCGGTGGGGCCCCAGCTGGGCTGGAGCTCCATTCAGTATGCCCGGATCTGGGTGGACAGCTGTCCGGTCAACAGCACCGCTTTTGAGATTGCCATGATAGAGGTCAGCGGCAACCGCTGGCAGGAGGAGGGGGTGTTTTCCAACGACACCCTCGATGCCGCCGATCCCTCCGAAAAGTTCACCATAGAGGTGAAAAACAACCGGGATAATTCCGATTATACCCTGCCCCCCAATACCGAACAGAAGGACGATCAGGGAAGGGTGGAGTTCGAGCAGAGCCTGGTTTTCAATATCGACAGCCTGCGCTCCGGGCATTACGTCAAAGCCGGAAAGATACTGCGGGGCAGGGAGAATAATTATACCGGGTACGAAACACTGAAGATCTGGGCCCACAGCAACGACAGCACCAATGTCAAGAAATCATTCGCCCTGCGGCTGATCGGCAACGATCCCAACAGCTACTACCAGTACAAACAAGCCCTGTATTCCGGCTGGCAGGAGATGACCATGGATATACTTAAGTTCAGCGACCTGAAAAAACTGCCCTTTCCCTCCGACACCACCGACAAGATCAGAGCCAGCGGCAACTACTCCCTGAAGGGGAATCCCAGCCTGAAGGAGCTTAACGGAATCGCTTTGTGCGTTTTCAACGACGACACCGGCCGGATATTCAGCGACGAGGTCTGGTTCGACGAACTGCGGCTGGACGATGTCCGCCGGGACCGGGGCACCGCCATCGCCTCCAGCGCCTCGATTAACTTTGCCGATCTGCTATCGCTCAATGCTTCATACAATAAGATCGGAAGCCACTGGTACGGGATCAATACCGACGGCACCGGCTCCGGGGTCAAGAGTATTAGCTATAACTTCAGCGGCAGTTTCAACGCCCACAAACTTTACCTGGAACGGCTGGGTTTAACCCTTCCCATCGGCTTCCGATACGGCGAATCACAACAGTTCAGCGAATACGGGGCCGACGATATCAGGCTTACCGAGGAGGAGAGCCGGGCCCAGATGGCCCTCTCCCAGAATGCCGGGTTTGACGTCTCCTTCTCCAAGAGTATGACCCAATGGTGGCTGACCAACCTTACCATAGACCGAATATCCCCCCGGTTCACCTGGAGCCGCAGCGTCACCGACAGCCGGACGACGGCTGACAGCAGCACCAGAACCGATCTGAGTTTGGGTTACGGCTGGAGCGCCGGAGGAAAAAGATCCTTCAAGACCTGGCCGGGATTGCAATTTTATTATCTGCCCAGTTCCTTCGGCCTGGGCTGGTCCCGCCAGCAGGAAAAAAGATGGTATTGGGACAAGCTCACCGGGGTGGAGAACAACAACGGCAGCAGGGATACCCGAAGCGGCCAGGGACAGCTCTCATGGCAGCTGATGAACTCCCTGAGTTACTCCTTCAACACTGCCAGAAATCTGAAGGACCGGTTCTTCCAGGGAGACTGGGCCAGAAGGTTCGACCTGGGGTCCGAGACCTCCCGTTCCCAGAGGGTGAACTACAGCACCACCCTTGACTGGCTGAAGGTCATCAAGCCCAGCCTGGCGTTCTCCACCCAGTACAGCGAGGGCCACAGCCTGGCCGCCAAGCCCAGCATCGTGGACACCTTCCACCTGCTGAATGTCAGCAATTCCAACAGCCTGTCCCTGAACAGCAGCCTGGCTGTGGGCAAATGGCTGGCCAAAGTAACCGGCTTGCGCAACAAGGCCAAGGACGATTCGTCCGAGGTGGGAACCCCCCGCTGGCTGGTGACAAAGCTTGACTACCTGTTCAACAAGCTGGGTGGGGTGCAGGCTTCTTACAGCCGCGATAACTCCAGCCAGGCCTCGAACCTGCTGATGAGGCGCCCCGATATGTTGTATCAGTTCGGCCTGAAGCAGCAGGCCACGGATATCCCCCGGTATTTCCAGGCCAGCCCCGACCGCAATACCATCCGCAATTCATATTCCCTGGGCACCAGCCTGGAGTTGATGAGGCTGTCGCTGAACCTTTCCTTCCGCCGCAGCGACGACACCACCATCGTGGGCGAGGCCCGGAACTCCAGCCGCAGCGTCACCTGGCCGGAGCTGAGGGCCACCCTGGCCGGCCTGGAGAGATGGGGCCTGTGGAAAAAGTCCCTGACCAGCGCCAGCCTGACCTCCTCCTACAGCCGGACCATCGACAAGACCTGGGAGAACCAGAAGGCGCTGGTCAGGATCGCCACCAAGAATAATTTCACCCCGATACTTTCGATGTCCGGACGATGGAAGAAAAACATCAGCACCAGCCTGAATTTCGATTACAGCAGCCAGAAGAGCGACGATGTTATCGGTCAGGGGCGTGACACCTACAACCAGAACTTTAAAACCAGCAGCTCCGTTTCCTATTCCTTCAGCGCCCCCAAGGGATTCAAGCTCAATCTGTGGAAGCTGGGCAAAAAGCGGATAAAATTCAACAGCGAGCTCAGCTTGACCTCACTGTTCAGCTATTCCATCATCGGCGCCAGGAATGCCATTCCGGAGGGGGAGGTTGCCGCCATGTGGGAGCTGGTCACCGAGACCGATTATGAAAAGATAACCGATCTGGGCTATACTTCGCTGGTCCACGAATTTGCCATGTCGCCCAGCGCAAAATACAATTTCACCCGGAGCATCACCGGGTCGGCCTCGGTTGACTACAGCTTCACCCACGACAAGATTGCCAAGAGCAACAACCGCAACCGAACGGCCTTCAACGCCTCGGTGGAGATCAAGTTTTAACGCTTGAATTGGCGGGAGAGATGTTTGGGTTGACCCCGGACGAAAAAAAAGTCATAATATTTTTTATTGCGGCCCTGGCGCTGGGCAATGCCGTACTGCTCTACAAGAAAATGCATCCGGACTCTGCCCCGGAGCTTAAATACGGCGGGCCGGAATTGCCCCGGGCCATCGAGCAGCCGGGGTCATTTCCGGCCGGCCCGGAAGCTGCGGCAAAAAATCAATGGCCGGTCAAAAAGCTCCCGGCCGGAAAGATAGACCTCAATCGGGCCGGCCCCCGGGACCTGCAGAGGCTGCCGGCCATCGGCCCGGCCATGGCCAAAAAAATAATTGATTTCAGGAAGGAATCAGGCGATTTCAAAAAAGTCGAGGACCTGATGAAGGTCAAGGGCATCGGCCATAAAAAATTCAACCGGCTCCGGGAGCATGTCTTTGTAGACCATTAAGCGACATCATGTTAAAAGACAAATTGCTTGACATTTGCAACTTGCATATGCTATAGTATTTCAAATTGAGGGAGACGCTATGGGTTTGAAATTAGGCGATATGTTGGTGCAGTCCGGGCTGATAACCAAAGATCAGCTGGACAAGGCCCTGGCCGAGCAGAAAAGCTCCGGCGCCAAGCTGGGCTCCAGCATTATAAAGCTGGGATTTATGACCGAGGACGCCATCACCCAATTCCTGGGCAAGCAGCTCAACCTTCCCACGGTGAATCTTTCCACCGCCGAACTGGATCCCCAGGTTTTAAAACTTATTCCCCCCGAGATAGCCCAGAAATTTCAGGTGATGCCGATCAAAAAAACCGGACGGATCCTGTTTCTGGCCATGTCCAACGCCGCCGATGTGTTCATCATGGAGCAAATCTCTTTTCTCACCGGGATGGAGGTCAAGCCGGTGGTATGCGCCGAGACATCGCTGGAGAAGGCTTTGGACAAATATTACGGCAGCACCACCCGGGCCGCGGCCCTGAAATCGGTGGAGCAGGAGATCGCCGCCGAGGACATGGAGCTGGTGGACAAGGATATTGAGGAGGTGGCCAGCCAGGCCGATATCGAATCCACCCCGGTGGTGAAATTAGTAAACAGCATAGTCATCGACGCCATCAAGCGCGGGGCCTCGGACATCCATATAGAGCCCTACGAAAAAATCCTCCGGGTGCGCTACCGGATAGACGGGGTGCTGCAGGAGACCATGTCGCCTCCCCGCCGGATCGCGGCGGCCCTGGCCTCGCGCATCAAGGTGCTTTCCAAATTGAACCTCACCGAACGGCGCCTGCCTCAGGACGGAAGGTTCTCCATCAAACTTATCGACCGGACGGTGGACCTGCGGGTGTCCACCATGCCCATCAAATACGGCGAGAAGATCGTCATCCGGGTGCTGGAGCAGACCAGCCTGGGCGGCGACCTGACCCAGCTGGGCATCGAGGGCAAGGCCCTGGATGATTTCCTGAAGGCCCTGGCCCGGCCCACCGGCATGATACTGGTCACCGGGCCCACCGGCTCGGGAAAGACCCGCACCCTTTATTCCGGCATCTCCCGCCTGAACAAGCCCGGGGTCAACATCGTCACCGCCGAGGATCCGGTGGAATACGACATCGTGGGGATCAACCAGGTCAACGTCCGCCCGGAGATCGGCTATACCTTTGCCAAGGCCCTCAAGGCCTTTTTGCGGCAGGATCCCAACATCGTGCTGGTGGGGGAGATTCGGGACCGGGAGACCGGCGAGATCGCCATGACCGCGGCCATGACCGGCCACCTGGTGCTGTCCACCCTGCACACCAATGACGCCCCCAGCTCGCTGAACCGGCTGCTGGATATGGAGATCCCGCCCTTCCTGATAGCCGCCACGGTGAACCTGATCGAAGCCCAGCGCTTAGTCCGGCGCATTTGTTCAAAGTGCAAGGAGCCGGAAAAAATATCGTCCGAGGAGATGATCAAGATGGGGGTGGATCCAGCCAGTTTCCAAGGGGTGGAGTTTTTCAAGGGCAAGGGATGCCTGGAGTGCAACAATACCGGGTACAAGGGCCGGGTGGGCGTGTTTGAGATACTGCCGGTGAGTCCGGAGATAAGAAAACTGATAGTAACCCGGGCCTCCACCGATGAGATCCGGGAGATGGCGGTCAAACTGGGGATGAAGACCCTGCGGGAGGATGCCCTGGATAAGGTCAGAAAAGGCATCACCACCATGGAGGCGGCCATCGTGGAGACGGCCTCGGATTGATAATCACCACATCAAAACTTTAAATAAGACATGACATGGCTTTAAAAGTCGGCGATATGCTGCTCAAGGCCGGGATGATCAGTCCGGAGCAGTTGGAACAGGCCCTCAAGGAGCAGCAGAGTTCGGGCCAGAGGCTGGGCTCCCTGCTGGTCAAGATGGGCTTTGTCACCGAGGACGAGGTGGTGGCCTTTCTCAGCAAGCAGTTCAACGTCCCCTCGGTCAACCTGAACGATTACAAGATCGACGAGCCCATCCTCAAACTGATACCGGCCCATATAGCCCAGAAGTACGGGCTGATCCCCCTGTCACGCCTGGGCCGGAGCGTGACCGTGGCCATGGTCAACCCCAACGATGTGCTGGCCATGGAGGACATAAAATTCTCCACCGGATTTGAGGTTCGCCCGGTGATAGCCTCCGAGGCCGCCATCTGGTCGGCCATCGACAAGCAATACGGGTCGGCCGGGATGCTGGAGGATGTGATGAAGGCCATGGACCAGGCCGAGGGTGACGTCGAGGCCGGGGACCTGGAGATCCTGGAGGAGCAGCAGGAGGAAGGCGGAGATTCCGCCTCGGAGATGGCCGCGGCCATCGAGAGCAGCCCGGCGGCCAAATTGGTCAACGGCCTGATCGCCGAGGCGGTCAAGCGCAATGCCACCGACATCCACATCGAGCCCTATGAGAAGGAGATCCGGGTCCGGATGTCGGTCTACGGCGTGCTGCACGAAGTGATGTCGCCGCCCCTGCGGATGAAGAGCTCCATCGCGGCCCGGATAAAGATCATCGCCAAATTAAAGATCGAGGAAAAACGCTTTCCCCAGGACGGCCGCCTGCGGATGAACATCCAGGGCAAGCCCATAGACATCCGGGTGTCCATCATCCCCACCGCCTTCGGGGAGAAGGTGGCCCTGCGCATCCTGGACCGCAGCGCAGTGTCATTCGACCTGCCCACTCTGGGGTTTGAGCCTGAGCCGCTGAAGCACCTGTTGAAGGCGGTTCAGACGCCCTTCGGAATAGTGCTGGTCACCGGGCCCACCGGCTCCGGCAAGACCACCACCATGTACGCCTGCCTGGAGTCCATCAACCATCCGGACACCAATATCATGACCGCCGAGGAGCCGGTGGAGTACAGCCTGATGGGAGTCAATCAGGTGGCGGTGCGCGAGGAAGGCGGCACCACTTTCGGCGCCGCCCTCAAGGCCTTTTTGCGGCAGGATCCCAACATCATCATGGTGGGAGAGATCCGCGACCGGCAGACCGCCGAGATCGCCATCCGGTCCTCGCTCACCGGCCATCTGGTGCTGTCCACCGTCCATACCAACAGCGCCTCGCTGACCATCACCCGGCTGGTGGACATGGGGGTGGAGCCCTTCATGATCGCTTCCTCGTTGCTGCTGGTGGAGTCCCAGAGGCTGGTCCGCAAGATATGCTCCTACTGCAAGGAGCAGTACAGGCCGGAGGAAAAAATGCTGCGCGAATTCCTGGGGGGCCGGGCCGACATCACCGGCTTTACCGCCTTCCGGGGCAAGGGCTGCTCGGAATGCCGCAACACCGGATACAAGGGCCGGATCGGCCTGGCCGAGGTGCTGCCCGTCAGCCCGGGCATCCGGGACCTGATATTGGAGCGAGCCCCCACCTTCAAGATAGAGGCCAAGGCCGTGGAGGAAGGGATGGCCACCCTGCGGATGGACGGGATCCACAAGGCCCGCAGCGGGGTGACCACCATCGAAGAGGTCATCAAGGAGACCGTGGCCGCCGCCGACTAAATATAATACTCGCCTTGGCAATAAACCAAAGACGAGCAAATCCTAAATCCGAAATCCCAAACAAATGTTAATGACCAAAGCCGTATAATATGGGCATTTTCGGATTTCTGGAATTTTAAAACTTGAGATTTGTTTGGTATTTCGGTATTCGAATTTCGGATTTGCCAAAGTGGCAAATACACTCATGAAGAAGGCTCGTTTAAAAATTTAATTAAGCCATAAAACTTATGCCGCAAAATATTGCCGACATGCTTTTGAAGATGGGACTCCTGACCAAGTCCCAGTACGATCAGGCCTCTCTGGAGCAGAAGAGCAGCAACGAGCCGCTGGCCGCCACCTTGGTCCGGATGGGGATGGTCACCGAGAACGTGGCCATGCAGTTCATGTCCCGGCAGTTCAATGTCCCGGCCATGGACCTGAGCAACTTCCAGGTGGAGCCGGCGGTGATAAAGCTGATCCGGCCGGACATCGCCAACAAATTCATGGTGATCCCGTTAAAGCGCCTGGGCCGGGCCCTGACCCTGGCCATGATCGATCCCTCGGATTTCTTCGCCCTGGAGGATATCAAATTTCTCACCGGCCTGGACGTCAAGCCGGTGGTGGCCGGCTATTCGGCCGTCAAGAAACTGCTGGAGCAGCACTATCCGCTGGGCAAGGATGTTCAGGTGATCGCCTCCGGCGGCCAGCTGAGCCAGCTTAAGGACGAGGCCATCGAGAGCCTGCCCGATGATGACTCGGCCCTGGAGGGGCTGGGGGGCGACATCGAGATGGAGATGGTGGACGATGTCGAGGAGGACATGGACCTGGCCGACGCCCAGCAGGCCGGCTCCTCCACCCCGGTGGTCAAAATGGTCAACTACATCATGACCGAGGCGGTGCGCCGCGGAGCCTCGGACATCCATGTGGAGCCCTATGAGAAGATCTTCCGGATCCGATTGAGGCAGGACGGCGTGCTGCAGACCCTGATGGAGCCGCCCATGCGGATGAAGGCCCCGCTGGTCTCCCGCATAAAGATCATGTCCAAACTGGACGTCACCGAGCGCCGCAAGCCGCAGGACGGCCGGATCGCCATCAAGGTGCTCAACAAGAAGATCGACCTCCGGGTGTCCACCCTGCCGGTGCTGTTCGGGGAGAAGGTGGTGATGCGTATTTTGGACGCCGGGTCGCTGACCCTGGATCTGGCCAATTTCGGCTTCACCGAACTGGCCCTGAAGAATTTCATGAAGGCCATCCACGCCCCCTACGGCATAGTCCTGATCACCGGCCCCACCGGGTCGGGAAAGACCACCACCCTGTATTCCGCCCTCTCCCAGCTGAACACGCCGGACCGGCATATCCTGACCGTGGAGGATCCCATCGAATACAATCTGAAGGGGGTCAACCAGGTCCAGGCCGAGTTGGGGATAGGTTTCACCTTTGACGTGGCCCTCAGGGCCATGCTGCGGCAGGCTCCCAACATCATCATGCTGGGCGAGATCCGGGACGGCCCCACCGCCGCCATCGCGGTCAAGGCCGCCCTGACCGGGCATCTGGTGTTGTCCACCCTGCATACCAACGACGCTCCGTCGTCGGTCAGCCGTCTGATCGACATGGGGATCGAGCCGTTCCTGGTGGCCTCCTCGACCGTGCTGATCCAGGCCCAGCGCCTGGTCCGCCGGATATGCAAGGCCTGCAAGGAGCCGTTCCATGTCAATCCCCAGTCCCTGATCGACATGGGCTTCAAAGCCGAGGAGGTGGCCGGGGTCACCTATTACAAGGGCAAGGGCTGCCCCATCTGCAGCAATACCGGATACAAGGGCCGGGTGGGTCTCTACGAGGTGATGCCCATCACTCCCGAGATCCGGGACCTGATACTGAACCGGGAGGCGGTGACCTCCATCAGGGCCAAGGCGGTGGAACAGGGGATGCTGACCCTGCGGATGGACGCCTGGGGCAAGGTCAAGCAGGGCATGACCACGGTGGAGGAGATGTTCCGCGAAACCGCCGAGGGATAGAACGAATATCAAAAATAAAATATAAAAAACTCAAAGGGTTAATCCTGGGTGTTTTTCTGTCCCGGTGGTAAAATGAATATAAAATAAGGATGGGCAAAGCATGTTGACTCTTACCCAACTCTTGGAGGAGATGATCCAGAAGAAGGGGACCGACCTGCACCTGACGGTGGGGATCCCGCCGGTGATCCGGGTGGACGGCGAGCTGATGCAGACCTCCCACGAGACGCTGACCCCCCAGATGACCGAACAGCTGGCCTACAGCATACTGAAGGACACCCAGAAGAAGCGCTTTGAGACCGAACGGGAGCTGGACCTGTCCATCGGCATTCAGGGGCTCTCCCGCTTCCGGGGCAACATCTTTCTGCAGCGGGGCTGCGTGGCCATGGCCATGCGGGTGATCCCCTGGGAGATCCGCTCCTTCCAGGCCCTGGGCCTACCGCCCATCGCCGCTGCCCTGGCCGACAAACCCAAGGGACTGGTGCTGGTCACCGGGCCCACCGGCTCGGGCAAATCCACCACCCTGGCCACCATGATCGACAAGATCAACAGCGAGCGGCGGGGTCACATCATCACCGTCGAGGACCCCATCGAGTACATCCATCATCACAAGAAATGCATCATCAACCAGCGGGAGCTGGAGTCGGACACCAAGAGCTTCAAGAACGCCCTGAAATACGCCCTGCGGCAGGACCCCGACGTGGTGCTGGTGGGCGAGATGCGGGACCTGGAGACCGTGGAGTCGGCCCTGCACATCTCCGAGACCGGCCACCTGACCCTGGCCACCCTGCACACCAACTCGGCGGCCGAATCCATCCACCGCATCATCGACGTCTTTCCGCCCTATCAGCAGCCCCAGGTGCGGGCCCAGCTGGCCTTCGTGCTGGAGGGGGTGATGACCCAGCAGCTGATACCCATGACCCGGGGCGGCCGGGCCCTGTGCCTGGAGATCATGGTCTGCACCCCGGCCATCAAGGCCCTGATCCGGGACGACAAGGTCCACCAGATATATTCCTCGATGCAGGCCGGGCAGAAGTACGGCATGCAGACCATGAACCAGTCGCTGGCCAATCTTTTCTTCGAGAAGAAGGTCTCGCTGGACACCGCCTTCGACCACACCTCCAACGTGGAGGAGCTGGACCAGATGATCAAGAAACGCCAGGCCGTGGTGTGATAATATTGGGAACTTTGCACACAGATGAACACAGATTAGTACAGATTTTCTCGGATTTAATTTTATGATTTTGGGTTAACAAGTAACGTCCGTGCAAATCCGGTCCAATCAGTGAAATCCGTGTGCCATAAGCCCCCCGTCCGATTCCCGATCTCAATTCCACTCAGGGCAGGCTTATCGTCTTCCCCGCCACCGTCCGCCTCCGGCGGAGCGGTGATTGAATTCCAATGACTACAATTAATCGCTCGGATTAATAATTCCTTAGAAAAGAATAAATATTTTACAAGGAGCAATAAAGATGCCACTATATCTCTGGAAAGGGCGCGATTCCAAAGCCGGTTTGGTCTCCGGAGAGCTGACCGCCGAAAGCGAAGGCGCGGTCATCGAGGCGTTGCGCAAGAAAAATATAATAGTGTCCTCGGTGCGGGTCAAGCCCAAGGAGATCACCCTCAGCTTTATGCAACCCAAGGTGAGCAACAAGGACCTGTCGATCTTCACCCGGCAGTTCGCCACCATGATCAACGCCGGCCTGCCGCTGGTTTCCTGCCTGGAGATCCAGGCCCAGCAGCAGGAGAACCCCACCTTCAAGAAGGTGCTGGAGACCATCAAGTCCGATGTGGAGGGCGGCTCCACTTTGGCCGAGGCCCTGAAGCGGCAGAAACAGGTGTTCAGCGAACTGTATATCAACATGGCGGCGGCCGGCGAGGCCGGCGGTATCTTAGACAACATTTTGATGCGCCTGGCGGTATATCTGGAAAAGGCCGAGGCCCTGGTATCCAAGGTCAAAAGGGCCATGATCATGCCGGTGATTTTGACCACCGTAGCGGTGGGAGCGGCGGCGGTGTTGCTGATATTCGTGATCCCCATCTTCGAGAAGATGTTCGCCGGTATGGGGGCCAAGCTGCCGGGCCCCACCCTGTTCGTGGTGGGGCTCTCCAAGTTCCTGCAGAAATTCATCATCCCCATCATCATCGTGGCCGCGGCCGCCATATTTGCCATTCAGCGGTGGTACAAGACCGACAAGGGAGAGCTGTACCTGGACTCCCTGATGCTTAAAATACCCATCCTGGGCAATCTCCAGCAGAAATCGGCCGTGGCCCGTTTCGCCCGGACCCTGGGCACTCTTCTGGCCAGCGGCGTGGCCATCCTGGACGCCCTGGAGATCACCGCCAAGACCGCCGGCAACCGGGTGGTGCAGGACGCCATCATGTCGGCCCGCAAGTCCATCGGAGGCGGCGAGACCATCTCGGCCCCCTTAAAGACCATGAAGATATTTCCGCCCATGGTGGTGCAGATGATCTCGGTGGGCGAGGCCACCGGCGGTCTGGACGAGATGCTCAATAAGATCGCCGACTTCTACGACGAGGAGGTGGACGGAGCGGTGGAGGGACTGACCGCGGCCATGGAGCCGATCATCATGGTGGTGCTGGGGCTGGGCATCGGCGGCATGGTGGTAGCCATGTATCTGCCGATATTCACCATGACCTCGGCCCTGATGGGCGGTCACTAATCCCTACCGATTGAAACATAATGAGATCAACTTTCCTGAAGGATAACCCGGTGATGTTTTGGGGCCGGGTGGTAATCGTGGCATTGATGACGGGAAGCGCTGCGGTGTTAAAAACACTGGGGGCGCTTCCCCTGTCTTTTCCGGGCATCATCCTCCTGTCTATCATCTTCCTGCTGCTGACGGCCTTTGCTAAGTATCTTAATCATCGGCGGCCGGGCTGGCGGTGGGATTATGCCCAAATGGTGCTGGACATCGGCTGGATCGCCGCCTTCATCCATATGACCGGCGGGGCGGAGAACCCCTTTACCCTGCTGTTCTTCATAGCCATTATTGCCGCCGCCAATGTCCGCTTTGCTAAGGGAGCAATTTTCACCGCCACCTTATCCAGCCTGACCCTGGCCGCTTTGATATATTTGGATTACCGCAGTTTAAGGACCGGACTGTTGCTGGGCCGGGACCAGGATTTCGTGACTGCTTTCACTACCGAGTTTGTTTTCCGGGGATACCTCTATGCCATCTGCTTCTATCTGGTGGCGGCCTTCTCCGGCTACCTGGCCGAAAGGCTCAGGCTGAAGGGGAGGCAGCTGGAGGACACCGCCCGGGCCCTGGAGGAGTTCAAGCTGTCCACCGGCGATATCCTGGAGAAGATGGGCAGCGGCCTGCTGACCATCAATGAAAAAGGGCAGATCGTATACTGCAACCTTTCCGGCCTGCAGATACTGGGCCTGGAAAAAAGCGAGATCATCGGCCGCAATGTCTCCCAGGTAGCCGTCGAGGGCCGGGAATCCCTGGGGAGCATTCTGGCCCCGGATAATGCCCCAAGGGAAGGCCGCTCCCAGCGGATGGAGATAAAAATATCGCGGGGCCGGGAGGAGGGCATTCCGGTGGGGGTCAGCACCACCTCGGTCTATGGCAGCCAGGGGAAACTGGAGGGCATCATCGCCATCTTCCAGGACCTGAGCGCGGTCAAAACGCTGGAGAACCGGATGATCGAGATGGAACAGCTGGAGACCTCCAAGGAGCTGACCAAATCCCTGCTGAAGCTTCTGCATCCCTACCTTTCCGAGATAAATGCCACCATCTCCGAACTGATGAGGGAGAATGAGGTGGACCCGGTCATCATCGCCAAGATCTCCCGGGTTAAGGAGAAGACCGAGTATATCCGCAAGACCATCGATGACTTTGCCAGGTTCGCCCATATCGAAATCCCGGGAGCCGATATGGTCCAGCAGGCCGGCCGGGAATATGACAGCCGGATAATTGGCCGGTCGCCGAATTTCGTCGAGATCATGAACATGGTCCAGCAGGTGGCCCCCACCGACAGCACGGTGCTGGTCTGCGGGGAGTCCGGCACCGGCAAGGAACTGCTGGCCCGGGAGCTGCACCGCCTGAGCGGTCGGGGCAAAGGACCATTCGTCAGCATCAACTGCGCCGCCCTGCCCGAGACCCTGCTGGAATCGGAGCTGTTCGGCCATGTCAAGGGATCGTTCACCGGGGCGATGCGCGACAAGGACGGCCTGTTCCGGGTGGCCTCCGGCGGCACCTTTTTCTTAGACGAGGTGTCCGAGACCTCTCCGGCCATTCAGGTTAAGCTGCTGCGGGTGCTGCAGGAACGGGAGATCGTGCCGGTGGGAGGCACCCGTCCCATCAAGGTGGATGTCAGGGTGATCTCGGCCACCAACAGCGATCTGGCAAAGGCGGTGGAGATGAATAAATTCAGGATGGATCTGTTCTACCGCCTTAACGTCATCCAGATCACCATCCCTCCGCTGAGGGACCGCAAAGACGACGTGCTGCTGCTGGCCGATGAGATCATCGCCAATTATTGCCGGAAGCAGAATCTCCCGGTTAAGCTGATGTCTTCCGGGGCCAGGGATTTTTTGATGCAATACAATTGGCCCGGCAACGTCAGGGAATTGGAGAATGTCTTGGAGCGGGCCATCATCCTGGAGACCGGACCGGTGATAGAAAAAAACAGCCTGCCGGACGAGGTATTGAAGTTCGGGTCCGACATTAAAAAGGCGCCGTTACCGGAAACGGCCAACGGGGGGAATTTAAAGGACAAGGAAAAGCAGACCATTCTTAAGGTATTGACCGAATGCCATAACAATAAGGCCTTGGCGGCCAAAAAGCTGGGTATTCACTACGCCACTTTGTACCGGAAATTGAAAAGCTATAATATTACGGATGAATAAGAAACAGGGTAGTCGGTATGGCAATAATAGTCATCCTGAGATTCTTCGGCTTGCCGGGCAGGATGCAGGACTCAGAATGACGAAATGGTTTGCTGTCACGTCATCCTGAAAGCGACAACAGTTTTCACAATGTCATTCCCTCGAAAGAGGGTATCTATGTTTTTGCTGGATTCCCGCCTATGCGGGAATGACACAGAATTGAAGGATCTGCGCCTATAGGAGGTGTTCAGGAGGCTATCTTGGGCTATCCTCCTGACTTTAGGCACGATAATTGCTTATATTATCTGCATAACAGACATTAAGGAATTGATATGGCTCAAAATCGAAGACGAAAAATACTGGCCCACAAGGATATGCAGATCAGGATCGTCATTCAGATCTTGGCAATGGTGGCCGGCGGAATGCTGCTGGTGGGCGGGGCGATATATCTGATCATCTGGCAGGGCATCACCAGCCCGGCCTTTGCTTCGGGTCAAACATCAATAATCAGCATCTTTGACCAGGTGCATAAATTGCTTTTTATAGTTATTCCGGTTCTTATCTTGATAATGGGCTGGATCGCAATAATTATCTCACATCGTATAGCCGGACCTTTGGTAAACCTGAACAAGGGCATGAGAGACCTGGAGAGCGGCCAGTGGCCGGAGCGGCCCATGAAATTCCGCAAAGGGGATGAGGGCCATCACCTGGCAGAGCAGTTCAACAGCATGGTGGAGAAAGTAAAATTGCAGATGGAACACGAAAGAAACAGGATGGACTCCATGCTGACTGAAGTGGAATCCGTTTCAGCCAAGTTAAAGCAGGAGAAAAAGACCGAACAGGAAATCATAAAGGAATTGGATTCATTGCAGGAAAAAATCAAAAAATCCGCTCAGCAGGGCTTCACCCTGATAGAATTGATGATCGTGGTGGTGATAATAGGCATACTGGCCGCCATAGCCGTGCCCAATTACATGAGTATGCGCAGCCGGGCTATGGAAGCCTCTACCAAATCAAATATGCATACTCTGCAATTAGTGATTGAAGATTTTGCGGTGAGGGTTGACGGCTTTTACCCCGATAACTTGGATACAAAATTATCGGATATTAACGCATCATTATCTGCCGTTTCGATTGCCGAAGGCGTGCGTATCCCGCCATTCCCGGCCGCTGCCTTGATATGTCCGCACTTGGGTTATGTCAATCCGTTTAATCCTGCGGCCAACGCTTTGGACGATCTCCCGGGCGGCCCGCCAGCACCGGCGGCGGGCCCCAGCGGAGATGTTTTTTATACCAGTTATGATGTTGACGGCAACCTGAACGGAGGCACCAATCCAGCCGCTAGGGGGTATAGAATATGTGCATATGGTAAAACTGACCCCGTGATCCTGATTTTAACTGGAGGCACGGGAAATTAGTCGTCTATTGCAATAATATCGCATAATGCAAAGTAAATAAATTTGAACTATCATTGCGTAACCGTTTATATACAATAAACTTGTCAACGCATTTATTTTTGGCATGATTTATGCTGCCATATTTAAGTCATAAGACTACAAAAAAAATCAATCCAACTAAATTTTAAAAGGAGACCAAAATGAACAACAAAGGCTTTACCCTGATCGAGTTGATGATCGTGGTGGTCATCATCGGTATCCTGGCGGCCATCGCCATTCCCAACTTTATGTCCATGCAGGACCGGGCCAAGGAAGGTTCCGTCAAGGCTAATATGCATACCCTGCAGTTGGCGTCCGAGGATTTCTCTACCCAAGCTGATGGGATTTATGCAGGAAACCTCGCTAGCACAATTGCTGATGCTAACGCCCTGTCTGCCAGCGTGTCTACTATTCCATTGTTATTGCCGGGCAATTTTAAGAACCCGTTTTTAGGTACAACGGGCGTAGGGGGTGGTTTGGCACTTAACGACGGCGGCGCGGAGCCGGCAGTATTTGCGGTTGCTGATAGAGGCATAGTATATTATAACGGCTTGGATGTGGCTGGCGCATATGTTGGGGCAGTGGGTCCGGCAGTATCCTACGCAATCTATGGCGCAGGCAAAACTGACATTATTATCCTTAGGCTTACTTCGGGCCAGTAGCGCTAATTGTTAAAAAAGGTAGGCTGTGCAATACGGCCTGCCTTTTTTTATGAGGGGTGGAATGGTTAAATTCGCAGGGGTAAAACATTTCGTAGGGGTAGGGGCAAGTCATGAATTGCCCCTACATAAGACATTTGAAAAAAAATGTAACAATAATTTTGCTGTTCCTCTTCTGCGGTTGTGCAAATACAGATAAGACCCCGGAGGCGGCGGTAAGATATTTCTGGGCGGCCATGGCCAAGGGCGACAAAGCGGAGGTGCTCAAAACCCAGATATATTATAAAACAGGCATGACCTCCGAATTCATAAATATCCCGGAAAACATCGAGTGGCTTTATTTAGACAGCATGACCACTGTTTACAAAAGCGATTCCCGGGCAGATGTTTATTACCAGGTGGTATTCAGGAAGAATAACGGCACAAAAACTGTCCGTTATAAAACCGGGACCCTGGCCATTAAAAAGAACAATAATTGGATGATAGCAAGGGTGATAGGAGCTAAAAAAGAATGACGGCCGTCATACAGATAAAGGGGTTATATAAAACCTACCAAAAACATTTCTGGATGCCCCGGCAAACCGTGCTTAAGGGCTTGAACCTGGAGGTGGAGGCGGGACAGATATTCGGTTTCCTCGGCCCCAACGGGGCCGGCAAGACCACCACCATCAAAACATTGATGGGCATCATCCGGCCCAGCGCCGGCCGGGCCTTGCTTTTCGGCAAAGACCCCTGGGATATCGAGCCCAAACAGAGGATCGGCTTTCTGCCGGAATCCCCATATTTCTATGATTATCTGACCGGCCTCGAGTTCCTGGTATTTTGCGGCCGACTGTTCAATATAAGCAGTGTCGTTTTAAAGAGCAGGATCCAGGAACTGCTGGCCTTAGTCAACTTGAGTTATGCCGCCGATCTGCAGATGCGCAAATACTCCAAGGGCATGCTGCAGCGGATAGGGCTGGCCCAAGCCCTGATCAACGACCCCCAGCTGGTGGTGCTGGACGAACCGCTGACCGGCTTGGACCCGCTGGGCCGCAAGGAATTCAAGGACATCATTCTGAATTTAAAGGCCCGGGGCAAGACGGTTTTTTTCAGCTCCCATATCCTGCCGGACGCCGAGATGGTCTGCGATGCCGTGGCCATAATCAACAAAGGGAAACTTCTGCAGGTGGGAAATCTGGCCGATCTCCTTAACGCCCGGATCAAAGCGATTGAATTAAACTGCCGGAATATTCCCGAGGAAACGGCCGGCAAAATGAAAAGCCGGTCGCTTTCGTCAAATACCATCAACGGGCAATGGCAGTTCAATTTAAAGGCCGAGGCCGACATTTCCGGGGCGATAGATCTGGTGAAGGCCGCTGGCGGGGATATTATAAGTGTCATCCCCCAAAAGGAAAGCCTGGAGGAATATTTTTCCCGGGAGGTGGCCGGCGATGCGTAAAATAAGAGCCATAGCCTATAATACCTTTACCGAGGGCATCAGGTCCAAAACGCTCTATGCCTTGCTGATCTATATAATGCTGATTCTGTTCAGCGTCACCGCCCTGGTGCCGTTGACTTTGGGAGAGCATTCCCGCATCCTGCGGGATTTCGGCTTGTCCGGCATAGAATTTTTAAGCGTGATGCTGGCCATCGTTATCGGGACCACATTGGTCTATAAGGAGGTTGAGAAGAGGACGATCTATGTTATCGCCTCCAAACCGGTGGAGAGGTTCGAATTTCTGCTGGGCAAATATTTGGGAATGGAGCTGCTGTTGGGCCTGGTGATATTTTTGATGGCCGTGATATTCACTTTGGGGGTGCTGTTCCTGGACGGCAAATTCACCTTTATCCTGCTATTGCCGGTGACCATGATCTTCGTAAAAGTGTCGGTGATCAACATCATTGCCCTTTTCTTCTCCAGCCTGTCCTCGCCGGTCTTGGGCGCGGTCTTCACATTTTGCTTTTATCTGGCCGGAACCCTAAGCCGGGATATTTTACGCCTGGTCCAGCGCCTGTCGGAGGGGCCCCTGAAAATTATTCTCAAAATATTTTATTACCTCCTGCCCAATATGGGGAATATGGACCTTAAGAATCAGGCGGTTTACGATACGGCTGTTTTATGGCCCCAGGTTTGGTGGGCGCTGTCCTACAGCGGGGCCTATATTCTGGCGATGCTGATGATAACCTCGCTGATCTTTGAAAAGAAGGATTTCAAGTGATGAAGGCAGGGGGTTTAATAAAAGGCAGTCCGGTCCGGTATGTATTGATGCTATTGGGAGGATGCCTGGTGTTCTTCAGCCAGGTTAAGATAGACCTGATGCTGAAAACCGAACGGCAGGGCGAATTGATGTATTTCCCCAATGCGGCGGTGACCAAGGCCGCCGCATTCGGATACGACAACCTGGCCGGCGACTGGATTTGGCTGCAGACCATCCAATATTACGGCCAGCATACTTTAACCGACCGGCAGTACCAATATTTGGGCCATATGTTCGATGTTTTAAGCGTTCTGTCCCCAAATTTCAGGGTGGCCTATAACTTCGGGGCCCTGCTGCTGGCCCATGACGCCGCCGATGTCCCGGCCGCCGACCGGCTGATGAAAAAGGGAATGGAGAACAATCCGGAAGACTGGTCCATCCCCTTTTTCCGGGGCTTCGTTCACTTCGTATTTGCCCGTAATTACCGGGAAGCCGGCCGGTGGTTCACCATCTCCTCCCGCCGGCCCGGGGCTCCGGAAATGCCGGGCCGTTTTGCCGCCTTTGCCCTGCAGAAAGGCAAGGACCCGGAAACTTCCCGGGCCTTGTGGGTGGAACTAATGAATAAGACCGAAAACAAAACGGAAAAATCCATAGCCCAGTATTATATCAGTAAAATCGACCGGGAAATAATACTGGGGCAGCTTCGGGAAGCTGCGGGTAATTTCCAAAAGGAAAATAACCGGACGATAATTTCGCTAAAAGACCTGATACTATGGGGCTATATTAAACAGATTCCCGACGATCCATTGGGCGGGTATTTTTACTGGGACCCTGATAAAAAAACAGTGATGACAGAAGGCGGGCAAAGCATAAGCAAAAAAGCGGGTTTATAAGAACCCGCTTTTTGCTTGGTGTCGCAGTGAATTCTTTGATTGACTTAACTTCTTTAATGTTATATTATTATGTCTCGTTTTAACTGAACTGGAACAATCCGCAGATTACGCAGATGATCACAGATAAAGCTAAAAGCAAGGGTACTGATAAAAGGGATTTAGAGACCTATGCAATCATCGGTGCGGCTATGGCGGTACATAAAGAGCTGGGGAATGGTTTCTTAGAGCCGGTTTATCAGGAAGCTTTAGCAATCGAAATGAAAAAGCTTGATATTCCGTACCAGAGAGAAGCCAGCCTGCCTGTATTTTATCAGGGGAAACAGTTGAATGTATCGTATCGGGCTGATTTTATTTGCTTTGGCACTATAATTCTAGAATTAAAAGCATTGTCAAATATGAGCGGCACGGAAGAATCTCAAGTGATAAATTATCTAAAAGCTACCGGACTTAAGAAAGCTTTATTGCTTAATTTCGGTAAACCAAGTTTAGACTATAAACGTTTTGTCTTAAGTTAGTGAATCTGTGGCAATCTGTGTAATCTGCGGATTAATATTAAAGGAAAGAGATGAACTGGAAGATATTCGGGATGGCCTTCCTGACCCTGTTCCTGGCCGAGCTGGGCGACAAGACCCAGCTGGCGGTCATCACCATGAGCGCCGAGTCCAAAAGCTGGCTGTCGGTGTTTCTGGGCGGCAGCCTGGCTCTGATCTGCGTGACCCTGATCGGGGCGCTGTTCGGCCAGGCCATCATCAAGGTGATCCCCCAGAACATTATGCACTACATCGCCGGGGGGCTGTTCATCGTGATGGGCGTCCTGGCCATACTGGGGAAACTATAAATCCGGTGTCATGCCTGCGGAGGCAGGCATCCATGGATCAGCGTCAGTGTTTTTCCTGGAGTCCAGCCTACGCTGGAATGACCACAAGGCCGGGGAATGACAGTCATTATTATTTTGAAAGGATAGAGGATGAAGTTTGCAGCCAAGATGGAGAAACTGAAGGTCGAGACCGCCTTCGAGATGATGGCCAAGGCCAAGAAACTGGAGGCCGATGGCAAGAAGATCATCCACCTGGAGATCGGCGAGCCGGATTTTGACACCCCCAAGAACATCAAAGAGGCCGCCAAGAAGGCCCTGGATGCCGGCCAGACCCACTACGGGCCCTCGGCCGGCCTGCCCGAGCACCGCAAGGCCATCGCCGAGTATTATTCCCAGCAGATCGGCGTCCCCTACGGGCCGGAGAACGTGGTGGTGACCCCGGGCGCCAAGCCCATCATGTCCTTCGCCATCACCGCCCTGTTGGAGGAGGGCGACGAATGCCTGGTGCCGGATCCCGGCTTTCCCATCTACCAGTCCATGGTCAAGTTCAACGGCGGGGTGCCGGTTCCGCTGCCGCTCCGGGAGGAGAACGATTTCCGGCTGGACGTCAATGAGCTGAAATCCAAGATCACCAAGAAGACCAAGCTGATCATCATCAACTCGCCCCATAATCCCACCGGGGGTATTTTGACCAAGGAAGATCTGAAGGCGGTGGCCGATATATCCGTCAACCATGACATCCCGGTGCTGTCCGATGAGATCTACGACCGGATGATCTACGATGGCAAATTCGAGAGCATCGCCCAGTTTCCCGGCATGAAGGAGCGGACCATCATCCTGAACGGCTACTCCAAGACCTACGCCATGACCGGCTGGCGGGTGGGCTACGGACTGATGCCGGTGGAGCTGGTGGAGCACATGGCCCAGCTGATGACCAACATCAACTCCTGCACCGCCACCTTCAGCCAGATCGCCTGCATCGAAGCCCTGAAGGGGCCGCAGGACGAGGTGGACGCCATGCTGGCCGAGTTCAAGAAGCGGCGCAATTTCATAGTCAAGGGCCTCAACCAGATACCGGGCCTTTCCTGCCGGATGCCGGCCGGGGCCTTTTACGCCTTCGTCAACATCAAAAAGACCGGGATGACCTCCAAGCAGATGACCGAGTTCCTGCTGACCGAGGCCGGGGTCTGCGCCCTGGGCGGGTCCAACTTCGGGGCGGCCGGGGAGGGGTATATCCGCTTTTCCTACGCCAACTCCATAGAGAACATCGGGCAGGCGCTGGAGCAGATAGCCAAGGCTTTGGCGTCCAGAAAACAATAAAAGCTGTTCTTTAACATATGGAAACCAACTATCTGGCTTGGTTCAAGGCCATCGACATCGCCCTGCAGACACGTAAGGATTGCTTTCAGTTGCTGTCCAGCAATGTCTACGAGCCCTTGGATATTCTGGAGCGACATATCAAACAGAATTGGGACGAGCTTCGTCGGCTCCAGTCATACAACAATGACTGGGGTCATCCGGTTCTTAAACAGAGGATAGCGGCCAGGCATGGGGTCAAGACCGCGGAGATACTGCTGACCAATGGCTGCACCAACGCCACCTATCTTTCCATAATCTCCCAGGTCAAGCCGGGCGATGCCGTCATCTGCGAGACCCCGGCCTACCAGCCGATGTGGCAGACCGCCAGACTGTTGGGAGCAAAGATCAAATGGCTGAAGCGCCGGCCCCCGCACTACCGCGCCGATCCCGATGAACTGGCTGGTCTGGTCGACAAGAAGACCAGCCTGGTGATCCTGACCAATCTGCACAACCCCAGCGGGGCGCATCTATGCAAAAAGGAATTGGCGGATATTGCCCGGGCGGTGCGGAGGAAGAACAAAAAGACCCGGATCCTGATGGACGAAGTGTTCCGCGATTTCGCGCCGGATAAACCGGCCAGCACGGTGGATCCGATATACATCTCCACCGGCAGCCTGTCCAAGGTCTACGGGCTGAGCCACCTGAAATGTGGTTGGATCCTGGCCGATAAAAAGACCATTGACCGTATCTCTCCGTACTTCGTCCTGTCCGACGGCAACGGCTCGCGTTATCTGGAGGCCATGTCAGCGGTGGTCTTTGATCATCTCGACCGGTACCTGTCCCGGTCCCAGGATATCGTGGCCCGCAACCGCAAGGAGCTGGTCAAGGCCGCCGGGCCGCTGATGAAAGAAGGCCTGATCTCGGGGGACATTCCGGACCAAGGCTGCATCTGGTTCCCAAAAGTGGCCGGGTTCAGGAATGCCGATAAACTGTCTGAGCTGCTGGCCAAGAGACATAAGGTCTATGTGGTGCCGGGCAGATTCTTTGGCGACGCCGGCAGGATAAGGATCGGCTTCGGGGGAGAGTCTGTAACGGTTTCCCGGAACCTGGAAAAATTCACCAGCGCTTTGCGGTCCGAAGAAAATCATAAAACGAGGTGAGCCATGCCTAAGACCAAGGGAACCGGAATCGTCTGGCTGCGCGAACTGATAGAGTATAAAGGGGCTGAGGCCGAACAGCAAATGGCCCAAACGCTCTCGCCTGAGGATTTCAAAAATTACCGGATCGCCATGCCCATCAACTGGATCTCCGAGGAATCGGCCACCAACATCTACCGGGCAGCAGGGACCATCCTTTTTGCCGACAAGCCCAATGTGATAGAGGAGGTGGGCCGGGGGATGGCCAAGAACAACATGACCGGAATCTACAGCATCTTCCTCAAATTCGTCACCATTCCCTTCATGCTCAAGCAGGCCTCCCGGCTGTGGAAGACCTACCATGACACCGGAAAAACATCGCTCGAGGAGGCGCCGGGTGAGAACCGGATCACCTTCAAAGTGTCAGAATTTCCCGAACTGCCCAGGGATATGAGGCAGGTTCTGAGGGGTTATATCCTTGGTCTGTCGGATCTGGTGAAGGCCCAGAACACCCGGGTCGAGCTTGACGAATCAGATCCCCAGGGATGGAAATGGCTCATCACCTGGCAGTGAAGTCATCTTCAGCCATATAAAATATATTGATAATTGGCCATAAGTTTGATATCATTATCTCTTGGTTGTCAGGTTTTGGTTATTGGATGTCAGTATTTCTTGGTGTGGGGCTGTAGCTCCCCGCCTTAGTCAGGCAAGCAAGGTTAAAGCGGGACAAGACGCAGGGAAGCCAAGCACAACACCAAGTAGATAAGTGGGGCTGTAGCTCAGTTTGGTAGAGCGGCGCGTTCGCATCGCGTAGGTAGCCCCGATGAATCGGGGTCAGCTCCATAACGTTTGATATTGC
>JAGVNJ010000074.1 GCA_020053305.1 Candidatus Edwardsiibacteriota bacterium
GAACTTCTGTACTGTGTTTGCGTGCATCTATTTGTTTCATGCACCAATTATATCACAAACCAGATCATTTTGATATATTTATTTGCCGGGTTAATAATTGCGAATGGGAACGAGATCCGAATAATTCAAGTTTCGGTTTATATGCCCTGATTTTAGTTGACAGTAACAAGATTGCGCCTGTTTGGGAACAACACTGGTTTAAATACTATGGTGAAAGAGGTTATTTAGTGATGGGTATTTCCATTGTTGAAAGGGATTCGCTTGGGAACATAGGATTATTAGTGGAAAGGGGTTTTTGGGAAGCCAGAGATGTTGAAGTTCTAAAAATCGATAGCACACTTGGGACTATAAAAAGCGACACAAGTTATTTAACGTTTTAAAATTATATGGGCGAACATCAAGTTTATATCAAAAGGCTGAATAAGCCAGGCATCTCCACCGGTCACTTGATAAACCGGGAGAAATTGGAGATGGCCAAATGGATGCGACAGCATATGACTTACGCCGAACGTTGCTTTTGGAACGCTGTGCGTAAAAGAAGATATCCGGGGCTTCGTTTTAGAAGACAGCAGATAATTGATGGTTTTATTGCTGACTTTTATTGTAATAAATTGAATTTGGTAATTGAAATCGATGGCGGCATTCATGAGGCACAAAAAGATTATGACGAACTGCGGGACAGAATTATAAATGATAAGGGCATCAATATCATGAGATTTAAAAACGAGGATGTTATAAACAAAATAGATTGGGTTTTGAAACAAATCGTGGGCAATGTCCCCACCCAACCCTGCCCTAAAGCTTTAGGGGAGGGAGAAAGGGCGGGGTCATGCCTACAGTAATGCTTGTCGACGGCACGGCCCTGGCCTACCGGGCCTACTTTGCCTTCATCCGCAACCCGCTGATAAACTCCAAGGGCGAGAACACCAGCGCCAGCTACGGCTTTGCCACCATCCTGATCAACCTGCTCAAAAAGCACCAGCCAGATTATCTGGGGGTGGCCTTCGATACCAAGGCCCCTACCTTCAGGCATGAAAAATTCGAGGCCTATAAGGCCCAGCGTCCCGGCATGCCCGATGAGCTCAAAGCCCAGTTGCCGCGCATCAAGCAGGTCTTAAAAGCCATGGAGATAGCGGTGCTGGAGAACGACGGTTACGAGGCTGACGACGTCCTGGCCGGACTGGCCAAGCAGGCCGAGGCCAAGAACTGGCCCAGCTATATCGTCACCGGGGACAAGGACCTGCTGCAGATCGTCACCGATCAGATCAAGGTGATACGCCCCCGGACCGGAAAGAACGAGGAGCAGATCTTCGGGCCGGCCGAGGTCAAACGGGAATACGGGGTGATCCCCGACAAGATCAAGGATATCTTCGCCCTGTCCGGAGATGCGGCGGACAACGTTCCGGGCGTGCCGGGCATCGGGCCCAAGACCGCCACCGAGCTGATAATAGAATTCGGGTCGTTCGATAATCTATATCAGAATCTGGACAAGGTCAAGAAGCCCCGCATAAAAAAACTTCTGGAGGATAACAAGGAGCAGGCCCTGATGTCCCGGGAGCTGGTTACCCTGCACCTGGACGAGCTGCCGCTGGTCTCGCTTTCGGATCTGCGGATCCATGAGCCGGACCGGGAGAGGGTGGTCCAATTATTCCGCGAATTGGAGTTCGGCTCGCTGCTGAGGGAGTTTCAGGCCGGGCAGGTGAAGAGCGTGGAGTTTCAGACCGTCAAGGCGGGAACCGACCTGGAACTGGTGCTGGACAAGATAAAGAAAGCCGGAGAATTTTATTTCGAACCGGAGCTCCGCCAGGACAAACTTTTTCGGGCGGCGGTGATGGTGGACAGCAAACCGCTGATAGTGGAGAATAAACATCTGAACAAACTAAAATCGGTATGGGAGAACCATAAGATCACCAAGATAGGCCATGATCTCAAATCAACCATCCGTAAGAGCGGCCTGGCCATGAACGGACCGATGTTCGACACCATGCTGGCATCGTATCTGATAGACCCGTCCTGGCGGCATCATCAGTCGCTGGAGTCCCTGGCCGGGGAGCATCTGGGCCTGGCCTTCGAGACCACCCAGACATCCAACAGAAAACAGACCGAGCTGGCCTTCGAGATTGACGATGAGACGCGCGATCAGTTATTGGGGCGCAGGCTGGATGCCATCAAGTCACTCAGGGAGAAATTCCAGAAGGAGATGGACGAGAGGAACCTGACCGAGCTGTTCCAGAAAGTGGAGATGCCTCTGCTGGCGGTGCTGGCGGACATGGAAATGTCCGGGGTGCTGCTGGACCTGAATATTTTCAAAACCATGTCCCGCGATCTGGAAAAACAGATCGGCAAACTGGAAAAGGAGATTTATAAAGAGGCCGACGAGGAGTTCAACATCAACTCGCCGAAACAGCTGGGGGTGATCCTTTTCGAGAAATTGAAGATCGGCAAGGCCAAAAAGACCAAGACCGGATATTCCACCGACGTCTCGGTGCTGGAATCATTTGCCAATGTTCATCCCCTGCCGCAGTTGATCCTGGATTACCGCCAGCTGTTCAAACTAAAATCAACCTATGTGGATGCCCTGCCGGCCCTGGTCGACGATAAAACCGGCCGGCTGCATACCACCTTCAATCAGGCCCTGACCGAGACCGGGCGGCTCTCCTCCTCGGAGCCTAATCTCCAGAATATCCCCATGCGGGAGGGGGTGGGACGGGAGATCCGCAAGGGATTCACCGCCGCCAAGGGCCACCTGCTATTGTCGGCCGATTATTCCCAGGTGGAGCTCCGGCTGGTGGCCCATCTTTCCGGGGACCAGCGCCTGCAGCAAGCCTTCAAGTCCCAGCGCGATATTCACACCGAGACGGCCTGCGCCGTTTTTGGCTGCCAGGATAGCGAGGTTACCCCCGACATGCGACGCAAGGCCAAAGCCATCAATTTCGGCATCATCTACGGAATGGGGCCTTACGGGCTGGCCCAGCAACTGGGCATCGGAGTGGGCGAGGCGGCCGCATTCATAGAGCAGTATTTTCAGCAGTTCCCCCAGGTGCAGGCCTGGATAGCCCTGACCACCGCCCAGGCCAAGAAGGACGGATTCGTCTGCACCATGCTGGGCCGCAGGCGCTACCTGCCGGAGATCAACTCCGACAACGGCCAGCGGCGGGCCTTTGCCGAGCGCACCGCGGTCAATACCCCCATCCAGGGAACGGCGGCCGACCTGATCAAACTGGCCATGGTCAACATTGCCCGAAGATTTGAGGATGAGAAGCTAAGAAGCCGGATGATACTGCAGGTGCATGACGAACTGCTGTTCGAGGTGGAGAAGAGCGAGCTGGCCAGGGTGAAAAAAATAGCCAAGCAGGAGATGGAGCAGGCCATAGAGATATCGGTGCCGGTGGTGGTGGAGATGGGCGAGGGAGAGAACTGGTTTGAAGCGCACTGAAAAGGACAGGGATAAACAGGAATTTGGAGTCTCATCATCACTCCGGATAAAAGGTTTTTCTGACGAAGAAATAATAGTGTAATCAGAATTAAATAAGTAAAAGATAAGCCCCCATTTTGGGGGCTTTTTTCATTGGTTTTTTGGCCCAGATCAGGCCCGGTAAAAAAATATAAAATATTTTTATTTTTTACTTGACAATGGGGCAAAATGTATATAAAATGGTTCGAAGTGGGACAAAGTGGGGCATAGTGGATAAAGGTGGAATTTAATCCCACATCTCTATATTTTCAATAACTTACGCATAAAGCCCTGTTACCCATCATAAGCCGTTCCAACAAAAACGGCTCGGGAGGTGTCATTATGACCATTTTCGGGGGAACCTATCATCATAATCTCGATGCCAAGGGCCGGCTCAATATCCCGGCCCAGCTTCGAAAGATGATCTCCGCCCAGGCCAATAATCAGCTGTGGATCACCCGCGGCCTCAAGGACGGCTGCCTGTTCGTCTATCCCAATGACAACTGGCTGAGGAAGATGGAGGAGCTGAACGCCCTTCCCCGCACCGAGGAGAACCGCAACGCCATCAGGATCTTCTCGGCCGAGAGTTTTCCGGTGGAGATAGATTCGCAGGGGAGGATCGTCGTCCCCGCCCAGTTCCAGAAGCAGGCCAATCTTATCAAGGAGGTGGTCATCGCCGGGGTGATGGACAAGATCGAACTGTGGAACCCCTCGGCCTACGAAAAATTCCTGGGCGACAACAGCGACAACTACCAGGAACTGGTCAAGCAGCTTTAAATCAATTCATCACATATAGGGGGATTTGAGATGAGGATTCAGGTTTTACCGGCCGGACAGAACGCCACTAGACTGGAGGTCAACGGAATGATCAATCTCCAGGGTTTTTTTCAGATCGAGGAGGCAATTTTAAGGGTGATCAAAAAGAACTGTTTCAGGGTGGAGATGGATATGTCCCAGGTAAAACATATGGACTATCGGGGAGTGGAGATCCTTTTAAAACGGGCGGAACGGCTGCGCAGCTACGGGGGCGACCTGATCTTAAGCGGCCTGTCCCCCTACCTGGTGAACATTCTGCGGATGGCCGGGGCGGCCGAATCCTTCGAGATCCTGGATAACGATGCTGCTGCCCAGGGCGATCTTTTCAAGCGGCAGGAGAATCCGGACCAGGAGAATCCCCCGTTGTCGGCCGTGGCTTGAATCACAGCCAACGATAATGCACCAGTCCTTCCTACATCGACCGGTTCTTTTAAATCAAAGCCTAGATCATCTGGCCGTCCAGCCGGGGGGGAACTACCTGGACGGGACGCTGGGCGGAGGCGGACACGGTAGAAAAATACTGGAGGCCAGTTCGCCGGACGGAAAACTGATCGGGTTAGACCGCGACCCAGAGGCCTTGGCGGCGGCCCGGGAAAATTTAAGTATATTCGGCGACAGGGTTTTGTTCTTTGAGAGAAATTTTTCGGAGTTGGCTGACATCATGGCCGACATTTCCTTTGACATCCACGGCGTTCTTTTAGACCTGGGCGTCTCCTCTCCCCAGATCGATCGGCCGGAGCGAGGGTTTTCCTTCCAGGGCGACGGTCCGCTGGACATGAGGATGGGAAATTCTTCCCTGACGGCCCAGGAGATCATAAATGAATACCAGCCGGCTGAACTAAAAAGGATCTTTTGGGAATACGGCCAGGAGAAATTTTCCGGACGAATCGCCCGGGCCATCGTCCAGGCCAGAGAAAAAGACAGAATAACAACCACCGGACACCTGGCTGAGATCATCAAGAGCACCAGGCCTGAGATGCCGACCAAGACGCTTTCCCGCATATTTCAGGCCATCAGGATAGAGGTCAATGACGAACTGGGCTCCTTGAAAAAAGGCCTGCAGGCGGCGGTAGACATACTGGCCTCAGGCGGAAGACTGGTGGTGCTGACCTATCATTCGCTGGAGGACGGAATGGTCAAGGGCTTATTCCGGCAGGCGGCCGACCCCTGCACCTGTCCCAGGCACTTGCCCTACTGCGGGTGCGGTAAAAAACCAATCATAAAAATTATAACCCGAAAGCCGGTGCTTCCGGATGACGATGAGATCTGTCAAAATCCCAGGGCCCGGAGCGCCCATCTTAGAACGGCGGAAAAATTATGAGCAAGTACTTACATAGAGGCGAATACCAGCCGGGCCGGAACAAGACCGGCTGGCTGATCGCGGCCATCTCCCTGGCCTTCTTTGCCGTGTTGTTCTGCTACGTATGGCAGAAGATATATCTGGCCCGGCAGGTGGCGGCCATAGAATACTATCAGGAAGCCAACCGCAGGATCTCCGACCGGGTGAAGATGTTGACGGTGGAGAAACAGCAGTTATCGTTCCGGGGCAGGATAGAGCAGGTGGCGATGGGCAGCCTGGGGCTGGTCTATCCCGAGAAATCCCAGATCGTGGCCATGATCCAGCCGCCCAAGGGCCGGGACAAGACCGGCTGGTCCTCCAACCTGGCCGGGGTCTTCAACCCGGCATCAACCGCCTGGGGGCAGCAATGAACCGGGGCCGGCTTACCATATTGGCGTTAGCCGGCCTGGCGATATGGTCCGTTATGTTTGGCCGTTTGGTCTGGCTGCAGGCAGTCAGGGGCGGCCATTATAAATATCTGGCCCAAAAACAGCACCAGCAGAGGATCGGGATCCTGCCGGAACGGGGGAGGATATACGATCGCTGCGGCCGGCCATTGGCATTATCCTTTGATGGCCGGCGTTCCTATCCCTACGGTTCGATGGGAGCCCAGCTGCTGGGGTTCATCGGAGACGACGGCCGGGGCCTGGAGGGAATGGAGCTGCTTTACGACGATCTGCTGAGGGGGCAGAGCGGCTGGGCCATCAGGCAGCGCGACGCCACCGGCCGGACCCATGCCACCCTGGAATATGCCTCGTCGCCGGCCAAGGCCGGCCACAGCGTTTTCCTGACCATCGACGCCGAATATCAGGCCATAGCCGACCAGGAGCTGGATAAAGGGGCCAAGTCCGCCCAGGCCGCCTCTGGCGCAGTGGTGATCTCCGACCCCGGCACCGGCGAGATACTGGCCATTGCCAGTTACCCCCCGTTCGACCCCAATCGCTTCAATAATTATGGCCGGGAAACTTTCATCAACCGGGCGGTGCTGGAGCAGTTCGAGCCCGGCTCCACTTTCAAGATCATCACCATGGCGGCCGCGGTGGAGGAAGGGGTGACCGGGCCGGATGAGATCATCGACGGGGAAAAAGGCACCTTCAGCATCGGCGGCTACAAGATCGGCGAGGCCGAGAAACACAAATACGGCCCGATAACCGCCTCGGAGGCCATTGCCCATTCCAGCAACATCTGCCTGGTCAAGGTCGGCCAGGAACTGGGCAAGAAGAAGCTCTACCAATACGCCCGTTCCTTCGGCTTCGGGTGCAAGACCGGAATAGAGTTTCCCGGAGAGACCGAGGGGGTGATGGAGAGGCCGGATAAATGGTCGGTGATCCAGGGCGCCAACATCAGCTTCGGCCAGGGGATCTCGGTCAATGCCATTCAGTTAACGGCAGCCTATGCCGCCATCGCCAACGGTGGATTCCTGGTGAAACCGCGCCTGTTTAAAGGGTACGGGGAAAAAAGCGAAGCAGTGCCGGGGTCAGAGAAGGCCGATACCCTCCGCCGGGTGATATCCCAGGAGACCTCCAGAAAACTGGTGGCCATGCTGGAACAGTGCGTGGAGCAGGGCACCGGGCAGCCGGCGGCCATCGTCGGCTGGAAGATTGCCGGCAAGACCGGCACCGCCCAGAAGAAGGCCCAGGGCCGCAAGGGCTACGACCGGGATAAATACATCGCCTCGTTCATCGGTTTTATTCCGGCGGAATCCCCCCGGCTGGTGGTGACGGTGATAATCAACGAGCCGCACGGCAAGGTGTACGGCGGCCAGGTGGCGGCGCCCATCTGCCGCAATATAATGAAGCGGATCATCAGCCTGCCGGGAGGTTTCGCCCAGGACCTGATGACCAACAATGCGGGGTTAAATACGAAATTGTGATGAAGGTAAAAGAGCTCATAAAATCCTGCCCCGATCAGATCGTCTCCCGGTCAGCGCTGCCGGAGGGGATGGAGATCAGCGGGATGCATTATGATTCCCGGAGGATAGAGGCGGGAAATTTGTTCTTCGCCATCTCCGGCTACCAGTCCGACGGCAACCAGTTCGTCGGACAGGCCCTGGCCAACGGGGCCGGCCTGGTCGTCAGCGAGAGCAACAGAATATCGGACGATATCCCCTGGATCAAAGTGGCCAATTGCCGCCGGGCCATGGCCCTGATGTCGGCGGCCTTTCTGGGCCGGCCGGCGGACCAGCTGGATATGATCGCGGTGACCGGCACCGCCGGGAAGACCACCACCACCTATCTGCTGCGCTCCATAATGGAATCGGCCGGCAGGAAGACCGGTCTTTTGGGCACCATCAGCTACTGGATACGGGATGAAAAATTCTCGGCCCCCAACACCACTCCGGAATCGCTGGACCTCCAGGATCTGCTGTCCCGGATGGTCAGAGCCGGAGCCGATACCGCCATCATGGAGGCCTCGTCGCACGGCATCGAGCTGGACAGGGTGGCAGGCATAAATTTTTCCACGGCAGTTTTCACCAACTTCTCCCAGGACCACCTGGATTTCCACAGGGATATGGAAAGCTACCTGAAAGCCAAGCTGAAGCTGTTCCACAACCTGTGGGGTGAGGCCACAGCGGTGATCAACCTGGATGATCCGGCGGCCGGCCGGGTCAGGGAAGCGGTCAAAACCAAAACCCTGACCTTCGGAATAGACAGCCCGGCTGATATCAGGGCTGATAAAATTATCAGCAATCCGCAGGGTTCGGAGTTTGAATTAAAAACAAGCGATCGGACGATAGAAATAAAACTGGCTATAGCCGGCCGGCATAATATTTACAACGCTCTGGCGGCCGCGGCCGCGGCTTTGTCCCGCGGCAGATCGCCGGAGGATATCAAAGCCGGGCTGGAGAAGGTCAACAGCGTGGCCGGGAGGTTCGAGCCGGTGAGCCTGGGTCAGGATTTTTCGGTGATAGTGGATTATGCCCATACCCCCCAGGAGCTGGAGCACCTCCTGGATGCGGCCCGGGAGCTTAAACCCCAAAGGATCATAACCGTGTTCGGCTGCGGGGGCGACCGCGACCGCAGCAAGCGCCCCCTGATGGGCCGGGCGGTGGCCAAAAATTCCGACATAGTGGTCGTAACTTCGGACAACCCGCGAACCGAGGACCCGGACCAGATCATCAACGATATTCTGCCCGGCCTGTCCGGCCGGGAATATATCCTGTTTCCCGATCGCAAGGAGGCCATATACAAATCCATCGAACTGGCCCAAAAAGGGGACATGGTGATCATCGCCGGCAAAGGCCACGAGGATTATCAGATACTGGGGGCAGTTAAGGTCCATTTTGACGACCGGGAGATCGCCGGGGAAGCCCTGAAGCAAAGGCTGGGCGCCTGATGGAGAGCATGAGCCTGTCGGAGATAGCCCGGGCGGTGGGCGGGAACCTTTCCGGCCCGAATGGCCTGGCCCAAGGGGTCAGCATCGACTCCCGCACCATTAAACCGGGGGAGCTGTTCGTAGCCATAAAAGGACCCAATTTCGACGGGCAGGAATTTATAACCCAGGCAATCGGGAGCGGGGCCTCAGGGATCATAGCCTCCGGAAACATTGACCTGAAAGGCGAAAAAAATCCCGGACTGATCAAGGTGTCCGACACTCTCGGGGCGCTGAAGGAGCTGGCTTATTTTTACCGGAAAAAATACCATCCCAAAATGATAGGCATCACCGGCACCAACGGCAAGACCTCGGTCAAGGAGATGACGGCGGCCATACTTTCCGCCAGATACAACGTCCTCAAGAACCAAGGGAACCTGAACAACCAGTACGGCATTCCGCTGTCGCTGTTCAGACTCAGCGGAGAACACCAGATCGGGGTGATGGAGCTGGGGATGAGCGCCCTGGGCGAGATTGCCGATCTGTGCCGCCTGGTGGAGCCGGAGATCGGGATAATAACCAACGTGGGCGAGGGCCATACCCTGTTTCTGAAAGACCTGCCGACGGTGGGCCGGGCCAAGGGGGAACTGTTGGAGGCCCTTCCCAAAGGGGGGCTGGCGGTGGTCAACGGCGATGATGCCAACGTAATGCTCCAGACCGCCAGAACCAGGGCCAAAATCATCAAGTTCGGGCTGGGCGATGATTGCCATTACAGGGCCCAGCAGATAAATTACCGCCCGGACGGGACCTCCTTCATAGTGAACGGACAGAGGGTCATCATCAGGCAACCGGGACTGCACAATGTTTACAATTGCCTGGCGGCCATTGCTGCCGGGGAGGCCCTGGGGGTGGATATCAAAAGCGCTGCCGAAAAGCTGGCCGGGCTGAAACCAACCCCCATGCGTCTGGAGATAATACAAGCCGGCAAATTCACCATTATCAACGATGCCTATAATGCCAACCCGCCATCGATGAGGGCGGCCATCAAAGTGCTGGGTTCAATGGATGCCTCACGCCGGAAGGTTGCCATCCTGGGGGAGATGCTGGAGCTGGGGGAGATCGAAAAATTGAGGCATCACGACATCGGGGTCTTTGCAGCGGAGCATGCCGACCTGGTGGTGGCAGTAGGCCGGCTGGGGGACCACATTCACCAGGGAGCCTCCAGCGTGAAGAAGAACAGCCGCCATTATCAGGATAATGCCGCTTTGATAGCCGAGCTGGGAACCATCTTGAAAAAGGGAGACCTGATCCTGGTAAAAGCCTCCCGGGGAGGGCATTTTGAGGAAATCGTCAACGCCATAAAAGGATTATCATAAATGCTGTATCTGCTGTTATATCCCTTGGCCGATAAGATCCACTTCTTCAATCTGTTCCGTTATATCACCTTCCGTTCGGCCTATGCCCTGGTGACGGCGCTGCTGATATCCTTCCTGATAGGGCCCTACATGATCCGGTGGCTTAAAAAACTAAGGATCGGAGATACCGGCCGGGAGGACGCCCCGGACCACCATAAAAAAAAGGCCGGCACCCCCACCATGGGCGGGTTGATAATCCTGGCGGCCATAATGATCCCGGTGCTATTATGGGCCGACTTAAGCAACCGTTACATCCAGATAGCCTCGCTGGCCACCCTGTGCCTGGGGGCCATCGGCTTCAGCGACGATTACCTGAAGGTTGTCAAGAAACAGCCCAAGGGTCTGGTGGGCAGGAAAAAGCTGGCCGGCCAGATCGCCCTGTCGCTGGTGATAGGAGCCATTCTGGTCATCTATCCGTTGAACCCGGAGTTCGCCACCAAGACCAATTTTCTGTTCTTTAAAAATATCTTCGTCGATCTGGCCTGGTGGCTGTTCATTCCTTTTGTGGTGATGGTCATAGTGGGGACCTCCAATGCCGTCAACCTGACCGACGGCCTGGACGGTCTGGCTATCGGGGTGGTGCTGTTCGCCGCCGCGGCCTATGCCGTGATGTGCTATTTTGCCGGGAATTACAAGCTGGCCAGCTATCTCAACATCATATTCATGAAGGGCTCGGGAGAGCTGACCGTATTCTGTTCGGCCATTGTCGGGGCTTCGCTGGGCTTCCTGTGGTATAACGCCCATCCGGCCGAGATCATGATGGGCGACACCGGGTCGCTGGCCCTGGGCGGGGCCATAGGCACCACCGCCGTTCTGATCAAGCAGGAGATACTGCTGCTGATCGTGGGCGGGGTATTCGTGATGGAGGCCCTGTCGGTGATCCTGCAGGTGGCTTCCTTCAAACTGACCGGAAAACGGATCTTCAGAATGGCCCCCATCCACCATCATTTTACCATGAAAGGCTGGAGCGAGGAAAAGATAGTCACCCGCTTCTGGATAATAGCCCTGATCTGCGCCCTGGTGGCCCTCAGCACCCTGAAGATAAGATAGAATGAAACTCGATCTGGCAAATAAAAAAGTTTCGGTGATCGGCCTGGCCCGCAGCGGGATGGCGGCGGTGAGGCTTTTAAAAAAATCCGGGGCGGATGTCTTTGTCTCCGAGTTTAAAAACATTGCCCCCGAAGATTTGAAAGAGCTGGATAATTTGGGCGTGGTTCATGAAGCAGGAGGGCACACCGAAAAGCTGCTTGACAGCCGGATGATAGCGATCAGCCCGGGGGTCCGTACCGATATTCCGATCTTACAAAAGGCCGCCAAGATGGGCATCGAAGTGATCGGCGAAGTGGAGCTGGCTTACCGGGCCACCGGATCCCGGATCATCGCAGTCACCGGGACCAACGGCAAATCCACCACTGTCTCCATGATCGGCAATATCCTTAAAGAATCGGGGAGGGATGTGCATATCGGCGGAAACCTGGCCCCGGGGAAACCCCTGTGCCAGCTGGCTATGGAAACCAAGCCCGATAGCATCATAGTGGCCGAGGTCAGCACTTTTCAGATAGAGACCATAAAGACATTCAAACCCTACATCGGCGTGGTGACCAATATCTCGCCGGACCACCTGGACCGGCACCCCGATTTTGAAAGCTATGCCCGGCTCAAAGGGGAGCTGTTGAAAAACCAGGATGAAACCGACCATTCGGTTCTGAACCTGGATGATGCCAATGTTCAGAAATATTGCAGCGGGTACCGGGGAAAAAGGCTGGAATTCAGCCTGATAAAAACCGTGGATAACGGTTCTTGGTGGGACGGCCAAAACCTCAATATATCGCAGAATAAGATAAGCGATAAAGTTTTGGATACGGCAGAGCTCAAAGTTCCGGGGAAACATAACATCGCCAATGCCCTGGCGGCGATGGCCGCGACATCGGTCCTCAACGTTTCTTCGTCAGACATGGCGGCAGGGTTGGCCTCCTTCAAGGGAGTGCCGCACCGCCTGGAGGAAGTGGCGATGATCAACGATGTCCGGTATATAAACAACTCCATGTGCACCAATAATGAGGCCGGGATAAATTCTCTGCGGGCCGTTGAAGGCCCTTTGGTGGTGATAGCCGGCGGCAAGGAGAAAGGGACCGACCTTTCCGGTTTCATGGCCGAGATTTCTAAGCGGGCCCGGGCAGCGGTGCTGATAGGCGAGGCCAGGGAAAGACTCAAAGCCGAACTGGATTCTCTGGGCTTCAGCAAGGTTATTTTGGCCGGCAATATGTCCGATGCCGTCAAGCGGGCATCCCGACAGGCCAAAGCCGGCGATGCGGTGATACTGGCGCCGGGCTGCGCCAGCTTCGACATGTTCGTGGATTTTGAGGACCGGGGGGAGCAGTTCAAACAGGCGGTTCATGATTTGGAGAGCAGATGAACAGCAGGGGCGGAGAAATAGACCATTACCTATTGGTGGCGGTGCTGGTGCTGACCGGATTCGGGCTGATCATGAGCTTCAGCGCCGGGGGCTTCATGTCCGGCAGTTCGGCCAAATTCTCCAATGACAGCCTGTTCTTTTTCAAGCGGGAGCTGATAAGGGTGGCCTTGGCCCTGGTGTTTTTCCTGGTAGCCCTCAATATCAATTACCGGAAATTAAGGAGCCTGATAGTCCCGTTCTTCGGGGCGATGCTGGGGGCGATGCTGCTTACCCTGCTTCTGGCCCAGTCGGTCAGGGGATCCCGCAGCTGGATAATGGGGATACAGCCGGTGGAGATCGCCCGGATCGCCTTGGTGTTGTTTTTGGCCGACTTCATAGACAAAAAGGGCGAAGATTTCAAAAAAATAAAGGTCGGATATATTCCGGGGGTGGCGGCGGTGGGTTTGCTGGCGGTGATCATTGGCCTGCAGCCCGATTTCGGAAGCGCCATGGCGTTGTCGATCCTGGGCTATACCATGCTGTTCCTGGGCGGGGCCAACCTGCTGGCCTGGGCGGGCGGGCTGGGCCTGGCCTCAGTTCTTTTTGTTACCGCAGCCCTGACCCAAAAGCATGTGCTGGGCCGGCTGACCGGATTCTGGTGGGGGCTTACCAGGCCCGAGGAACTGGGGGCTTTGATCGGCTCCTCCTCCGGGCATGTTAAAAATACCCTGATACAGGCCCATCAGTCCATCCTGGGTATCGGCTCCGGCGGGTTTTTTGGGGTGGGACTGGGACAGAGCCGGCAGAAGTTCCTGTTCGTCAGCGAGGCCCACACCGATTTCATATACTCCATCATCGGGGAGGAGGGCGGGCTTCTGTTCGCCGGGATAATCATGCTGGTCTTTCTGGTCATTCTGTGGCGGGGGATAAAACTATCGCTGCAATTGAGCGACCGGTTCGAGTCCCTGACGGTGCTGGGATTGAGCTGCGGGATATTCATCTATGCGGTCATCAACATCAGCGTGGCGCTGGGGATCTTTCCGATCACCGGCCTGCCCCTGCCTTTTCTAAGCTACGGCGGCTCGGCCCTGGTGGCCAATGCGGCCTCGGTGGGTTTGATACTGAACATCTCAAAGCACCGGGGGGAAAAATCCGGACAAACCTTTATCAGGAAGAACAATGGAGTTAGCGATAGCCGGTGGAGGGACGGGAGGTCATCTCTATCCTGGTCTGGCCGTAGCCGCCGCCGTTAAGCAGGCGGATACTCAAGCCAAGATCACGTTTTATGGCACCAAGCAGGGCATAGAATCGCGGGTGCTACCGGGGATGGGCTATGATCTCAAATATATTTCTGCCAAGGGATTTTTGGGTAAAGGCTGGACAGACAAAATATTTTCCCCTCTCTGGATGGCAGCTGGCGTCTGGCAATCGCTCTTTTATATGGCCAGGAACCGCCCGGATGTGGTTCTGGGCACCGGCGGTTACGTTTCGGCCCCCCCGGTGGTGGCGGCCTGGATGTTAAGAATCCCGGTATCCCTGCTGGCCCTGGATGTGATGCCCAGTCAAGCGGTGCGGTTCCTGGCCAGGTTTGCCGATCAGATATACGGCGGTTTTCCGGAATGCGCCCGGCACCTAATCCCCAAGTCCCAGGTGATATTCACCGGAAATCCCATCAGGCCGGAGATCGGAAGAATAACCAGAGGCCAGGGGGCGGTCCGGTTCGGGCTGGAAGAAAACAAAAAGACCATCCTGATATCCGGCGGGAGCCAGGGAGCCCACAGCATCAATATTTCGGTGCTGGATTCTTTGAAGATACTCGATCAGGTCGGAAGGCTTAAGGAAATCCAGATAATATTTCAGACCGGCAAAAAAGATCATGGCCAGGCGACGGAAGCCGTCAAACGTTTTGCAACAAAAATAAAAGTCCTGCCCTATATCGACGAAATGCCTTACGCCCTGGCGGCCGCCGACCTGGTGATCAGCCGCTCCGGGGCCGGGATTTCGGAAACCCTGGCCTGCGGCCTGCCCTCGATACTGATACCGTATCCTTATGCCGCCAGCAATCACCAGGAATACAATGCCAAAAGTCTGGAAAAAGTCGGTGCAGCAGAAATGATATTGGACAAGGATATGAACGGGCAAGTGTTGGCGGAAAAAATCACTAAAATTCTATTCGACCAGGACAGATATCACCAAATGGCCATCGCCTCCAAATCCCTGGCCCGGCCGGAAGCAGCAGGGAAAATTGCCGAAAATTTATTAAGAATTGCGGGAAAATAATGTTCGGAAAGATCAAAAAGATACATTTCGTGGGCATCGGCGGAATAGGCATGAGCGGGATCGCCGAGGTGCTGCTAAATCTTGGCTACCAGGTCTCCGGCTCCGACCTCAAATTTTCCGAGGTGACCGAGCACCTGCAACAGTTGGGGGCCACCATCGTGGAGGGGCACCGGGCGGAGAATGTGGGCCAGGCCGAAGTGGTGGTCACCTCGTCGGCGGTTCACGATGATAACCCCGAGGTCAGGGCGGCTCATGAGAAAAAGATCCCGGTGATCCGCCGGGCCGAGATGCTGGCGGAGCTGATGCGGCTCAAAGTGGGCATCGGGATCGCCGGGACCCACGGCAAGACCTCCACCACCTCCATGATCGGCCAGGTGCTGACCCAGGCCGGTCTGGATCCCACCCTGGTCATCGGCGGAAAGGTCCGCTCATTAGGCAGCAACGCCAAGCTGGGCACCGGAGAATATCTGGTGGCCGAGGCCGACGAGTTCGACCGTTCTTTTTTGAAGCTGGCCCCGGTGATAGCGGTGATCACCACCATCGAAGCGGAGCACCTGGACTGCTACAAGGATCTGGACGAGATCAAGAACGCCTTTGTGGAGTTCGCCAACAAGGTGCCGTTCTACGGCGCCATCATCGCCTGCCTGGACGAGCGGGGGGTGCAGGCCATCATGCCGCGTCTGGAAAAAAGGTGCATAACCTACGGCCTGTCATCGCAGGCCGACCTGCAGGCCCGGGATATAAAATTCGACGGGATGAAGACCAGCTTCGAGGCGCACAACGGCAAGGGGCTTATGGGCAACATCAACCTGAACCAGCCCGGAATCCATAATGTCAAGAATTCGCTGGCCGCCATCGCGGTGGGCCTGGATATGGAGATTCCCTTTGAGAAGATCGCCCAAGCCCTGGCGGAGTTCAACGGGGTCTACCGCCGGTTTGAGATAAAGGGCGAGAGAAACGGGGTGCTGGTGATCGACGATTACGGACATCATCCCACCGAGATCGAGGCCACCCTCAAAGCCGCCAAGGACGGTTTTTCCCGCCGGGTGGTGGCGGTGTTCCAGCCCCACCTGTACAGCAGGACCAGGGATTTTCACACCGAATTCGGAGGGGCTTTCTTCCAGGCCGACCTGCTGCTGGTCACCGACATCTACCCGGCCCGGGAAGCCCCGATCCAGGGGGTAAGCGGCGAGCTGATCGCCAAAGCGGCCAGGGAAAAGGGCCACCGCAATGTCCATTATATTGCCGATAAAAAAAATATCCCGGGCGAACTGGAAAAATTGGTCAAACCCAACGATATCGTGATCACCCTGGGGGCCGGGGATATCAATAAATACGGGGAAGAATTTCTTAAGAAATGAAAATCTCATCCGATATATTGAAACAACTGGCCGCCAAGGCCAAAGGGCAGTGCCGTTTCAGCGAGCCGATGTCCCGCCATACCTCCTTCAGGATAGGCGGGCCGGCCGACCTGCTGGTGATCCCGGCCGATGAACCCGACCTGCAGAACCTGCTGGCCGGGATACATAAGTCAAGGATCCCGTATATGATCCTGGGAAACGGCACCAACCTGCTGGTGCTGGACGGCGGCATTCGGGGCGTGGTGATCAAGATGACCTCAGGGTTCCGGCAGCTGGACAGAAAGGAAAACACCCTTAAGGTCGGCGCCGGATACGCCCTTCCCCGCCTGGTGGAGGGGGCGGCCGAAATGAGCCTGGCTGGGCTGGAGTGGGGAGTGGGCATCCCGGGTTCGCTGGGCGGGGCGCTGGTGATGAATGCCGGGGCCTACGGCGGCCAGATGTCCGACATAGTCAAAAAGGTCTGGGGATACACCCCCTCCGGCGACCGGCTGACCCTGCGGCCCGGCCAGATAAATTTCGGCTACCGGCATTCCGAATATCCCGATGGTTTTGTGATCGCCGGCGCCGAACTGGAGATGCAGGCGGGCAAAAAGACCAGGATAAAATCCGCCATGGAACAGTGGATGGGAAAAAGGCAGAGGAACCAGCCGCTGAGCCTGCCCTCGGCCGGCTGCATCTTCAAAAATCCCGCCAACGACTCCGCCCGCCGGCTGATAGGGGTGGCCGGACTTAAGGGCAAAAAGGCAGGCGGGGCAAAGGTCTCCAGCAAGCATGCCAACTTCATTATCAATGATGGCGGGGCCAAAGCGGCCGATGTATTGAAGCTGATCGATATCATAAAGGAAAGAACCCATAAATCTGTCGGAATTGAACTGACCCCCGAGGTCAAGACCGTCGGGGAGCCATGACCGCCTATTTCGACCGGAAGAGCGCCGGGCGGCTGCGTAAAAAACGCCGGCAAAAAGGGAAGCTGAAAGCCATATTGGTTCTGATCATCTTTTCGGTAATGCTGGCCGCCGGATTCTACGGGTATAAGCAGGGCCTCAAAAAAGGCATCTTTAATATCAAACAGGTCAATGTCAAAGGAAATCGGATGGCCGATACCGGCGGGATCATGGAAATAGTTGGAGACCTGAACGGCCGAGTCCTCTGGAGGGCAGGGTATAAAAAGATCGCGGCCCGGGTCCGCCAAAAATATCCGGCGGTAAAAAGATCCACATTCACAGTGTGGCCCTGGAGGATAGTGGATCTCCGTATCACCGAGCGGAAGCCCCTGGCCGAACTGCAGCACGATGGCCAGCTGGTTATAGACGCTGAAGGAGTGGTCTTCAGGACCAGTCTGATGCCCGCTGACAGCTACAGGGAAAAGCTTCCCCGGTTAAGGACCAGCGGCGCTGGCCCGGAGGGCATCTGGCGGGCCCTGCGTCTGATAGAATCGGCTCCCTGGGTGGAGAGCCAGTGGCTGTTCGATCCGTCCGACCAGAACGATATAAAACTGTGGCTGCCGGGAGGGGTGGCTGTTCATTTCGGCAACGGTCACTTCAAAAGGGAATGGCAGAAGCTGGGAGAGGTGCTGGAAAACCTGAAGAACGAAAATCTTACTGTTACCGAGATAGACCTGCGTTTCAACGGACAGGCTATCATCAAAGGACAGGCGCTGGTCCAGGGACAAAAAGATAAAACGGGAAGCAATTAAAAATATTTTTCATAAATAAATACTCAAGATCATCATTAAGGAGGCCGGAAATGGCTAATACAATCGTGGGTTTAGATCTGGGCACCACCAAGATCGCCTGCATAATCGCCGAGGTCGACAGGGATCAGCTTAAAATAGTAGGGGTGGGCACCTGCTCCTCGGAGGAGGGTCTGCGGCGGGGGGTGGTGGTCAACCTGGAGAAGACCGCCCGGTCCATAGAGAAGGCGGTCTCCGAGGCCGAGCTGATGGCCGGGGTCAAGATAAACTCGGTCTATGCCGGCATCGCCGGGGATCATATCCGCTCCATCAATTCGCGGGGGGTGATCGCGGTCTCCCGGGGGGGCAACGAGATCTCCCAGGCCGACGTGGACCGGGTGATCGACGCCGCCCAGGCGGTGGCCATCCCCATGGATCGGGAGATCCTGCACGTGATTCCCCAGGGCTTCATCGTCGACGATCAGAAGGGCATCAAGGATCCCATCGGAATGGCCGGGGTGCGGCTGGAGGTGGAGGTCCATATAGTCACCGGGGCGGTGGCCTCGGCCGAGAACATCTACAAAAGCATCAAACGGGCGGGGCTCAAGGTGGACGACCTGGTGCTGCAGCCGCTGGCCTCCAGCTATGCGGTGCTGACCCCGGACGAGAAGGCCCTGGGGGTGGCGCTGCTGGACATCGGGGGCGGGACCACCGACATCGCCATGTTTTTCGAGGATTCCATCCGCCACACCGCGGTGATAGGACTGGGCGGCAACAACCTGACCAGCGATATCGCCATCGGCCTCCGGACCCCCACCGATCAGGCCGAGAGCATCAAAAAGAAATACGGCTGCGCCACCCTGTCGCAGGTCAAGGAGGACGAGATGATCGGGGTGTTCGGGGTGGCCGGGCGCGAGGAGCGGGAGGTGTCCCGCCAGGTGCTGGCCCAGATAATCGAACCCCGGATGGAGGAGATATTCAGCCTGGCCAGCCGGGAGATCAAGCGCTCCGACTACGGCGAGATGCTGGGGGCCGGGGTGGTCCTGACCGGCGGGGCGGCCAAGCTTCCCGGGTGCGCCTCCCTGGCGGAGCAGGTGTTCAACCAACCGGCCAGGGTGGGCGAGCCGCGCGGCATCAGCGGGGTGGTGGACCTGATCAAGGACCCGATGTACGCCACCGGGGTGGGGCTGGTGCTCTACGGCTACGAGCGGAGGTTCAAGAATGACTCGATAGACGAGAGCAATCCCTTCGAATCGATCCTGAGCAAGATGAAGGGCTGGTTCGGCGACCTTTTCAACGGTTAAAATAAAATCATATATAATCCGTTATCAGGGAAAACGAAAATCAGGAGGTCCGATCATGGCCGAGCAGATAAAACTTTTGGAACAGCAGATCGCCGAGGCGATCGCCGAGCCCTTGTACGGCATCATTCAGAACGAACCCAAGAAATCAAATAAAGGAGAAGAGAGTATGCTGGAATTCGAAGAGGATGTTATCAGCGAACGCTGCAACATCAAGGTGGTGGGAGTGGGCGGCGGAGGCGGCAACGCCGTCAACCGGATGGTGGAGGCCGGCCTGAACGGGGTGGACTTCATCGCCGTCAATACCGACCTGCAGGTGCTGAGGAAATCCCTGGCCGGCCAGAAACTGCAGATCGGGCACAAGCTGACCAGGGGCCTGGGATCGGGCGGCAATCCCGAGATCGGGCGCCGGGCCTTCGAGGAGGACAAGGCCCGGGTGGCCGAGATGATCTCGGGCAGCGACATGCTGTTCATCACCGCCGGGATGGGCGGGGGCACCGGAACCGGGGCCGCCCCGATGGTGGCCGATCTGGCCCGGGAGATGAACATCCTGACTGTGGCGGTGGTCACCAAGCCCTTCGAATGGGAGGGCCGCAAGAGGATCCTGCAGTCCGAGGAGGGCATCCGGGACCTGAAGGAACGGGTGGACACCCTGATCGTCATCCCCAACCAGCGGGTGCTGTCAGTGGTGGGCAAACAGACCAAGCTGACCGAATCTTTCCGAATCATAGACGACGTGCTGCTCAAGGCCACCCGCGGCATCTCCGACCTGATCACCGTTCCCGGACTGGTCAACGTGGACTTCGCCGACGTCCGCGCGGTGATGCTGGAGCGGGGCGACGCCCTGATGGGGGTGGGAATCGGCACCGGCGAGAACCGCTCCATCACTGCGGCCGAGGAGGCCATCGCCAACACCCTGCTGGAGGGGGTTTCCATCAAGGGGGCCAAGGCCATTTTGCTGAACATCTCGGCCTCGGATGAGATGACTCTGACCGAGGTCAACGAGGTGGCCTCGGTTATCCGCAGCGCGGCCGGCGAGGAGGCCAACCTGATCTTCGGAACGGTGATAGATCCCGAGGCCGGGGACAATATGAGCGTGACGGTGATAGCCACCGGCCTGGGCAACGGCGCACCCAAGATGGAGAAGGATCTTCCCGACAACAACCGGATAGATTTCCCCCAGTCCTTCCGCAAGGAGAACCTGGCTCCGGGGACCTTCCAGCGCAAGGAACAGCGCTCCAACATCCAGACCATTGTCACCAAAGGCCAGGTCAGCGCGGTAAAGCAGGACGATTTGGAGATACCCACCTACATGCGCCGCCTGATGGACTGATCCCGGTTCACGGATAACGGATAATAGGGTAAAGATGTAATAATCCAGGGCTGTCTGCTATCTCTTCGGCAGACGGCCGGAAGTGGTTTGATCTCTTCTTTATTTGACCTCACCCCTCCGCCATTAGCAGGTGGTCCATATAGGCGGGCAAGCTGCCCCTCTTCTATTAAAACAGGAGAGGGGTTTTGTATGCCCGGTGGTTTGACCACCCCCGTCCCTCCCCGCAACGGAGAGGGCTTTTGTATTCCCTTCCCGAGGCGGGAAGAGGCAGGGGTTGGGTCCGTATCACCACGACCGCCAAACGAGTCATTCCTGTGCAAACAGGAATCCAGGCCTATATCATTGCCAATTTATAGGGGTGATTAGTGAGTCGCCCGTACCACCAATTACCGTAGGGACACGGCATGCCGTTCGTCCCTACATGCATGCCCGGCAGGTTTGACCGCCCCCCTCCCCATGGGGAAGTATTTTTATTTCCCCCTTGATCTCCCCAAAAATATTTAAAAAATCTTCATATGGGTCATTGACAAATTTTAATAAATTGTATTAGTATAATTACCTGGCAATGTCTATATCATACATCTGAATTTGCAGGGGCAGGATGCATACTGCCCCTGCGGGTACAAAACATAGAAATCAAATTGTCATGTCCGTAAACAATTCCAAACATAAACGTCGTTCTATCCGCCTGCCAACCTCACCCATCTCCCTCTCCTAATGCTTTAGGAGAGGGAGATGGGTGAGGTAAGGGGCGTATTACATAACAATCTGCGCCCAAGACCGCAAATGTATATTTGGTGCAATCGCCGATGGGCGGATGGTATTAAACCCATTCGGCGAAATTGCCCGAAACGAATGGGTTAAAACCGGCGAATTACGGCCCTATGTCATTCCGGATGTATTTGTGATTATGCCGAATCATATTCATGGAATATTGATAATAACCGATGATGACCATTGTAGGGGCACGATGCATCGTGCCCCTACGGGTACGACCGAACGTTTTGGCAAACCTGTCGCCGGATCATTGCCGACCATCATCCGTTGTTACACCGCGGCGGTGACCCGCCAGATAAATAAATTGCGCAATACCCCGGGCCATAAAATATGGCAACGTAATTATTACGAACACATCATCCGCAACGATAAATCATACGATAAAATCAGACAATACATCATGGAAAACCCGCTGTATTGGCCGCAGGATGAGGAAAATCCCAACCGAGCAATTCCTAAAAACGCCATATCATAACAGGTCGTGAAAACCTTAATATTCATAATATTTACGGTCCTTTCTCTTCCCACCTTAGCCGTTGCCTCCTTTGAAGAGATCCAGACCGATGCCCGGCTCTACGGCCTGGCCGGGGCCGGGGTAGCGCTATCCGATATGACCGGCAGCGACCTGTATAATCCGGCCCTTCCGGCTCTGGCAGGCGACCTCTCGGCCTCCAGCGGCAGTTCGATTCCCTTCGGCTTGATGGACCTGACGGCTTTCTCCGGCGCCTATGCCCATCGTAAAGATAAAATAGGTGTGGGCGCAATGCTGGCTACTATGGGCGGCCGTCTTTACCGGGAAAATATTTTAAAAGGGGCCTTCTCCTGCCTCCTGATAGATGAAGCGGCGGTGGGAGTTTCCCTTAACTGCTATCAGCTGAACATCGAAAGGTACGGCTCGGCGGCCGGAATGGGGCTGGACCTGGGATTGCTGGGCAAACCGGCAGAATGGCTGGCGCTGGGAATGAAGGCCGCAAACGTGAACCGGCCGACCATCGGCCAAAATGGTGAGGAGATCTCGCAAAGCCTTTCGCTGGGCGGGGCGGTGGAGCCCTTGGATGAAATTACATTATCCTGGGAACTGTATTGCCAGCGGGATTGGCCCTGCCAGGTCCGCATCGGGCAGGAATACCGCTATCGTAATCTGTTAGTCCTTCGGGCCGGATTCTGCGATCGGCCCAATGCGTCCAGCCTGGGCTTCGGGGTGATCCATAGGAATTTAAGGCTGGATTATGCCGTCAGGACCCACCCCGATCTGGGGCTATCGCACTGCCTGAGCCTGAACTATATCACCCAGAGGATATTTGCCAGACCGGAGGAGGTCAGGATAGAGGAGGCCCCAACCGTAAAAATCCTCGAAAAGATAGACCCCAACAGCGCTTCGTTCGATGACCTCAGTCTTTTGCCGGGCATCGGGCCCCAATCGGCCGCGGATATCATCTCTTTTCGCGACAGCATCGGGCCGTTCAAATATCTAGATGACCTGGCCGAAGTCAAGGGAATCGGCCGGGCGATGCTGGAGAGAATGGCTCCGTATGTGACGCTGGAATACAAACCCTACATCCCGCTCATTATCAACATCAACCAGGCATCGGCCCGGGAATTGGCCGCCCTGCCGGGCATCGGGCCCAAAGCTGCCGGGGACATTGCCGCCTACCGCCAGGAGAACGGACCATTCCGGAACCTGGAGGATATAATGAACGTCAAAGGCATCGGGCGGAGGACCTACGAAGCGATAAAGAATCTTATCACCATCGGGCCATGAATAAATTCCTGAAGGGCCTGGCGATGCTGGCAATTTACTTGAATGCCGGGGCTCAGGAGATGCCCGACATCGAGGACGAGCAGGCTTCGCAGGACCTTGCCGAGCAGATGATCTATCTGCAGGAGCACCCGGTAAATCTCGATCATGCCGATCTTGAACAGCTGATGGCCATTCCGGCGATCACTCCCTATCAGGCCCTCCGTCTGGACCGATACTTAAAAAGCCATCCCAAATTGAGCGATCCGTTCATTCTGGTCAGGGATTCCATTTTGGACCTGCGGACCGTGGAATCCTTGCTGCCTTATATCTGCCTTGATTCCTATTCCCCGGCCCAAAGCGCCAAATTAAAGTTCTCCACCAGGCTGCAGCGAAAGTGGCCGGACGCCGAGGGCATTGCCGACGGCAGTTTTCACGGTTCGCCGCTGGAGAGCCACACCCGGATGCGGTTTCGCCCGGATAAAAACTGGGAGGTATTCGGACAATGCCAGCATGATGTGGGCGAGCCGGCCTGGAACGATTATTGTTCGGGCAATCTATGGTGGTCGGCTGGCGGGGGTAAGAGGCAAATAATACTTGGGGATTATCAGATGAGGATCGGGGAGGGGCTGCTGTTCGGCGGCAGCTCGCCCCGCATATTCTCCAGCCACTGGTCCGGCTCGGCCCGGATTGACGCGGCAGAGGTTCGCCCGTATTTTTCCTCTCATGAATACAGGGGTTTACGGGGGCTCTGCCTAAAATATCCATTAGGTGATAACCTAAACGTCATTGGTTTTGTCTCCCGGCGGCAGATGGATGCCAAAACAGATTCGCTGGGCCAGATAACCGGCATCTATGACGACGGATATCACCGCAGCGATGGGGAGCTGGAAAGGAAAAACAATTCGGCCGAAACCATCTTTGGCGGACGGGTGGGCCTAAGTGCCAACCGCTCCTGCGATATCGGGATAACCGGCTATAACCGGTCCTTTGATAAAACGACGGTCGAAGGGTTATATAACTCTTTCCTGATAAGCCTGGATGCCAGGACCGTAAGGGATAAAAACCGAGTCTCGCTTGAACTGGCCAAGGGAGAGGGGGCGGTCGGCGGGTATAGCGGGGAGATCGGTTTTATGGTGCGGGATTATGCCGGCCGAATCAATTTTTACGGATATTCCCCGGAATTCAAGCCCCCCCGCTTTAATTCGGACAATTATTTCGGCGGTGATGATGAAAAGGGGGTCACCATCGCCGGATCGTATCGGGCTCCGTTGGGCTTTGATATTTCGGCCATATATAACCAATTCCATCCCTGGCAGCCGTTTCCCATTTCATCCCAGGGTTATCGGGGTTTTCGCTACGAAGCCAGGCTGGATAAAAAAATATTCCAAGGTCTTCTGGCCGATCTTCGGATCAGATCCCTGCAGAAAGAATATTTTAACGATGGACAATCCGTCGATCCGTTACACCATACCTCGAACTTTACCCTCAAGACCGGGTTGCGTTGGCAATTGGCAAAAAATTACAGCGCCGGCAGCAGGTACCAAACATCCTTTTTCGGGGATTCCCGGTACGATGCCAAGAGCCGCGGCGAAATAATATCCTTAGCTGTAAAAGCCCAGCTGCCTAATGATCTCACAATCCAAATGCAATCGGTTTTTCATCACGCACCCAGTTACGATGCCAGACTCTACCTGGCGGAGCCGGAGCTTAGGTCCGGGGGGAGCTTTCACGGCTACTGGGGCCTGGGGCGGCGGGATGTTTTATTTTTGAGATATGCTTTGGGCCGTACCGGGGCTTTTTATCTGAAAATAGCCAGGCAGATAAGGGATTACCAGGGCCAGATTACTAAAAACACTGAGCTGGGAATCGAACTGGAATTTTTGTTAAAATAGATCCGATTTTATGTTATAATAACGCACTTAGTTAAAGACCGAAAGGGACCGGTTTATGACAGAAGACAGGAGACAAATAGAAGGCAAAGAGCATGAGCTGAGAGAGGCGGAGGCCAGGCTCGGTCCGAACAATCCCGAATTGCTTCCCTTGCTAAAAGAACTAGCGGAAACCTATACCCACTGGGGAAGGTTTTCTTTGGCCGATCGCCTGTACCGCAAAGCCCTGAAGATAACCATCACGGAATCAGGCCCGGAGAGCCTGGAGGTTGCCTCTTGTTTTAATAATGTGGCCGTTTTGTGCAGCATTCAGGGGCGTTATTATGAGGCTCTGCCGTTTTATGAGAAATCCCTCAAGCTGAATAAAAAACTGGCCGAACGCGATGTCTTGGCACAGGCCAGATTGATGGCCAATATCGGGACGGTCTACAAAATCCTGGGGCGGAACGCCCAGGCCGAGGAAATTTTGCTGAAAGCCAGGGAAATCTTCCAAAAGGAATCCGGCGGCAATAATCCAATGCTGGCGGGAATACTGATAAATCTGGCCGGGCTGTATCGCGATCTGAACCGTCTGCCGGCGGCCGAGTCCCTATGTAATACCACCATCGAGATGTCATTGAATGCCTACGGCCCCGAGCATCCACAAATAGCCTTATGTTATAATAACCTGGCCGAGGTTTACGCGGCCCAGGGAAGGATGAACGAGGCCGAGGAGCTGTATCTGAAAGCCATAGAAATCAAGGAAAAGGTACAGGGCCCTGAGCATCCGGAGATCGCAATGTATCTCAACAACCTGGGCGACCTCTACCGATCGCAGCAAAAATTTATGGAGGCCGAAACCATCTACCGCCGGGCTTTGGAGATAGACGAGATCCATTTGCCCCAGGAAAGCCCGACCATGGCCACCACCTATAAAAACCTGGCCACCCTTTCTTCGGTCCAGGGTTATTATGATAAAGCCGAGGCCTATTATCTCCGGGCCATCTCCATTTATGAACGCACTTTGGGGCCGGATCATCCCGAGGTGGCGGAGCCCCTGGTTCGGCTGGCGGAGTTGATGCACGGGCAGGGCCGGAACAACGAGGCCGAGGCCCTGTGCTACCGTTCGATGGCCATCTGGCAGAAGGGGTATGGGCCCAAACACATCAAGGTGGGGGAGATGCTGAAGATGCTGTCCAAATTGTGCTTTGCCCAGGAAAAGATGTCCGAGGGAGAGGCGTTTTTAAAGCAGGCCTTTGAGATAAAAACAAACTAAAGCTTTTAAGGAGGTTCCCATGCACCGAGTCTTGATGTCGGCGTTGATTTTCCTCATTATTGTTTTGTCTCCATACAGCAAAGCATATTCACAAACTGTAGCACCCGATAGCGGTTCTATCCAGCAAATAGAAACAGAGGGTTTAAATCCCGAACCTCAAGCGCCAGTTGCCGCAATAGCCGATAGCATTGCCGTTATCAAACCTTTCGCACCCTCCCTGCGGTTGGAGGGTTTCAGTATGTATAATTTTGCCGCGGCCTACTTCTACAGTCGCCAGAAAATGACCGGGCTTGTTTGGTGGGACGAGACCAGCTATGAGTACACCTATACCACAACGATTTTTGCAGCCGGGGCGAGCTGGAATTACCTGATAAATAACGGGCTTTCTTTGGGCGGCAGCTTGGGGCTTGTCAACATCGGGACATCCAGATCCGGCGGGCCGGAATCATATTACTATTCCGATTATTCCAACAACTCCTCCATGACCCTGATCGGGCCGAGAATTGCCCAGTATTTTGGAAACAAGAACAGCAAATTCATGCCCTTCGTGGCCGGCGAGATGGATATCATTACAACCTCATATGGAAGCTATGGCGACAGCGAGACTATTTTTCGAGTGGGCGGCGGCGTGATCATCAAACTTGTTCCCAGCGTGGGTCTGTCTATCGGCCTGGATTATCTTAAAATAGAGGATCAGAAGAACACCGTGAATGTAATGGGCACTATGGGGTTGGTCTGCATGCCTTTCGACCTAAAAAATCAATAATCAGGAGTCGTAATAGTGATAACAATTCTGGCTACGTTATTCGTTCTGGGGATCATGGTGTTTGTCCACGAGCTGGGCCATTTCTATGTGGCCAAGAAGGTGGGCATCAGGGTATTAAAATTCTCCCTGGGGTTCGGTCCCAAATTGTTCGGATTCAAAAAAGGCGACACCCAATATCTGATCTCGGCCCTCCCCCTGGGAGGATATGTGAAACTGGACGGGGAGGAGGCTTTTGAAGAAAATTATATCGCCAAGCCGGGCGATTATATGGCCGCCCCCTGGTGGGGCCGGGTGCTGATGGCCCTGGCCGGACCGATGGCCAACCTGCTTACGGCCTTTCTGATATTCATCATGCTGGGGCTGGTGGGATTCAACGCTCCGGATTATTCCACTTCGGTCGGCAAGGTGGAACTCGGCAGCCTGGCCCAGCAGGCGGGCATAAGCGAAGGCGATCGGATTATCGCCGTAAGCGATCGGGAAATTAAAACCTGGCACGGCCTGTGGCAGGAACTGCAGACCGAGAGTACAGCAGACTCGTTATCCCTCACCTTGGACCGGGCGGGAGAAAGGAAAGTTCTTAATATTCCCTCATCCCGACGGATGAAATTTTTAGAGGGTATCGAGCCGGCGGTGCCGGCTCAATTGGGAGAGGTCTATCCCAGCCTGCCGGCCTACCAGGCCGGGCTTAACGCCGGGGACATCATCCTGGCCATTGATGATAAGCCGGTAAAGACCTGGGACGGCATGAGGGAGATCATCAACCAGAATGCCGGGCGGGAGACCAAGCTGCTGGTCGAGAGGGGCTCAGATACCTTCAGTGTCAGGATCACACCGGTGGAACAGGATTATCCGGGGCAGGGTTCCGTCGGGGTGATTGGAGTCACCGCCCCGGTGTTCGGGAGCTATAAGCTGCGGCTGGGACTTTGGGCCTCGATCGCCAATGCCACGGTCAGCACCGGAAGCTTGGTGGCCCGGACTTACGGCGTATTGTACAAGATCGTGGTAAAGCCCTCCTCGGCCAAACAGCTGGGCGGCATTCTGATGATAGGAGAGATGGCCGGGAGCACCGCCAAAAAAGGCTTCAGCGACCTGATGCTGCTGGTGGCGCTACTTTCCATCAGTTTGATGGTTCTCAATCTCCTGCCTCTGCCGGTGTTGGACGGGGGCGTGATATTCTTCAGCCTGCTGGAGGGAATAAGAAAAAAGACCCTGCCGGTCAAGGTGCAGGTGGTCATCCAGCAGATCGGGATCGCCATTCTGATCATGCTGATGCTGTTCACCATTCTTAACGACGGAATGAAGATATTCAGCCGGCACTCGGCGGTCAAGAAGAACAGCCTGCAGATCGAACAGACCAAATAAATAGGCCGGGAGCGGCCAATAGCAGCCGACTGCGCCAAGGCTGTTTATTATTGGTAAACGTTAAAAGAGCATGTAATGAAAGATTTATTGAAAATTCTGGAAAAGAAAAAAATTACTTTGCCGGATGACATTTTCGCTCTGCTCAACAATTGCAAAAACATCTCTGTTTTCGATTCTGTTGAGCAATTGGCAAGTGCTGCCGTTGGCGGCGAGAACAACAAAACTTTTGAAGTTAAGTACGACATTCCAGGGAAAGGGGAATACATCGAAGCAATAATCCACCGGGTAACCAATGGTATTTCCGCTAATTATATAGAGCCCTATATGCGCCGGCGGGACCCCGGCACCATGTCCATAGCAGATGCCCTGCCCAGCGATAAAAAGAGGTTTAAAGAGGAATTTGGGTATGAATTTCAATTGCTTAAATCAGAAACATTAAATTGGCTAAGAAAGCAGGACTTGGCCGTTTTTTTCTATTTTGCCGGAAGGGAAAAAATCGGCGTGGGAGGAATGGCCATTGCCCCGGCAAATGCCGGTTTTTTTGCCATGGGGTTAGCGATGTTGCAAAGCATCACTCCTGTTGTCAATTTACCGGAGGATTTTGCTATTGATTCTGTAATATATGTTGCCCCGACTTTTAGGCACACCCATTTTAAAGGCAGGCAGGTAGTTGTTCACAACCGATCAGAAAACCGGCACGAAATTTATGCCTATAACCTATATCCGGGGCCAAGCGCCAAGAAAGGGTTGTATGGAGTATTATTGACAAAAGGGGAGAAAGAAGGATGGATCACTGCCCATTGCTCCACAGTTCAAGTAGTGAGCCCCTACGACAATTTAACAACTTTTATGCATGAAGGGGCAAGCGGCGGAGGAAAGAGCGAAATGCTGCAGCATATAGTAAGGGAGCAGGATGGTCAGGTTTTAATCGGGCAAAATATAGTGACCGGTGAAAAAAGGCTTATCAACCTGCCCCTTTTCTGCTTGTTTAATCCTGTTACCGATGATATGGCCCTCTGTCATCCATCAATCCAGTCGGATAGCGGAAAATTGACGGTTTTAGACGCAGAGAATGCTTGGTTTATTCGGGTTGACAGCATTAATGAATATGGAGACGATCCTTTCCTTGAAAAAATAACCATCAACCCCAAAAAGCCGTTGTTATTTTTGAATATTAAATCTAAACCAGAGTGTACGGCGTTGATATGGGACCATATCGAAGATGAACCAGGAAAAAGATGCCCCAACCCCAGGGTAATTCTTCCAAGGGATGTTGTGCCCGGCGTTATCAGTAAACCCATTACAGTGGATGTCCGGAGTTTTGGCGTGCGCACTCCTCCCTGTTCAAAGGTTAGCCCCAGCTATGGTATTATCGGATTATTCCATATCCTGCCGCCGTCATTAGCCTGGTTATGGAGGCTCGTTTCGCCCAGAGGCCATGCAAATCCGAGCATTGTGGGAGGCGGGGGAATGGAATCGGAAGGAGTCGGTTCGTATTGGCCTTTTGCGACCGGCAAGAGGGCGACCCATGCAAATATAATTCTTGAACAGATTATACAAACCCCGCGGATGAGATATATTTTAGTGCCTAATCAGCACATTGGCGTTTGGAAGGTAGGCTTCAAACCACAGCTTTTAATGCGCGAATACCTCACACGCAGGGGAAATGCAAAATTAAGGAGCGACCAGTACCAAGAGGCCAGATGCCCCCTGTTGGGTTATGAATTGAACTATCTTACCATTGAAGGGGCAAAAATACCTTCGCGGTTTCTTCAGGTTCACCGGCAGAGCGAAGTCGGTAATGAAGGGTATGATGCCGGAGCACGGGTTTTATATGATTTTTTTAAAAATGAGTTGCAGAACTATCTGACGCCGGAATTATCTGTTACCGGAAGAATGATAATTGAGGCATGTATGTCGGGCGCAACAGCTGAAGACTACAATTCGATAATACCAATGCATTACCAGTACTCATTCTTAACAATGGATGATTATGAACTTAGCAATAACAATACTTGGTACTAAAGGCGATTTTGAACATGGTAAAAGAGGAAAATAAAATTCAGAAACAGGCATAGCTGTTGCAGACAGAGTTGTCTCGGCAGACACTGGCTTAAACAATTCGTCGGCTTTGATTATTGTTGACTTTTATATATCAAGATTGTTATAATTCAAATCCTGTTTACTTTATAAAACAACAAAATTACATATATCGGGAGGGATGTTTTGAAGAATTATACTGCGGACAAGATCCACAACATTGTATTGGCCGGCCACGGCGGTTGCGGTAAGACCACCCTGGCCGAGGCCATGGTTCATGTCGGCAACCCCACCGGGCGCCTGGGACGGGTGGACGACGGCAACTCCATCTTTGATTTCGACATCGATGAGACCACCCGCAAGATATCCATCTTCTCATCCCTGGCGGCCTGCGAACACCAGGACCACAAGCTGAATGTGATAGACACCCCGGGCTATGCCGATTTTGCCGGCGAGGTCAAGGCCGGAATGCGGGTGGCCGACTGCGTGATCATCGTGGCCCAGGGGGTGGCCGGGATAGAGGTGGGCACCGACAAGTGCTGGAAGTATTCGGACGAGCTGAAGCTTCCCCGGGCCATCTTTCTGACCCGCCTGCTGAAGGAGCATTCCGATTTTTATAAATCGCTGGACCAGGCCCGCGATATGTTCGGCCATCAGGCGGTGCCCCTGACCCTGCCCATCGGCGACCAGCTGAACCTGAAGGGAGTGGTCGATCTCACGATTATGAAAGCCTTTCTCGAGAGTGAGGGAAAATCCACCATCGGCGAGATACCGGGCGAGATGGCCGGCAAAGCCAAGGAATATCGTGACAAGCTGGTGGAGGCGGTGGCCGAATCCGATGATAACCTGATGGAGAAATTTTTGAACGGCGATAGCCTGACCGACCAGGAAGTATCCGATGGTTTAAAAACAGCCATTAGAAAAGGGAGCCTGATCCCGGTGTTCGCCGGCGACGGTTACTTCCAGGTGGGGGTCAACGCCCTGTTGAACTCCATTGCGGCCTTCTTCCCGACGGCGGCCGATACCGAAGAAGTGGTTGCCAAAAAAGCCGGCAGCGATGAGGAAATAATCATCAAGTGCGATTCGGCCGGAACCCCGGTGCTGTTCATGTTCAAGACCTTTATCGAACCCCATGCCGGAAATCTGAATTATTTCCGGATGTATTCCGGCACGCTGGAGCCGGGGATAGAGCTTTATAACGCCTCACTCAGCAAGGCGGAAAAATTCGGACAGTTCTACTTTCCCAACGGAAAAGACCGCATCGACGCCCCCAAGATCAGTTGCGGCGATATCGGCATCGCCGTAAAACTGAAGGAATCGGGCACCGGCGACACCATCAGCACCAAGAATAACCAGATAATTCTGCCGGAGACCGTACTGCCCAAGCCGTCGATATCGGTGGCGGTGGAGGCAAAATCCAAGGACGACGAGGGCAAGATATCGGTGGGCCTGTCCCGCCTTAATGAGGAGGATCCCACCTTCACCTACGGCTTTGTCCCCGAGATCCGGCAGACCCTGATCAACGGCCTGGGCGAACTGCATTTGGACATCATGGTGGGGCGGTTGAAGAGGAAGTTCGGGGTGGAGGTCACCATCATCAAGCCCCGGATACCCTACCGCGAGACCATCTCCAAGAAAGTGGAGATCCAGGGCAAGCACAAGAAACAATCGGGCGGACACGGCCAGTACGGGGACGTCTGGCTGCGCCTGGAGCCGCTGCCCCGGGGCGGAGGCTTCGAGTTCGTGGACGAGGTGGTGGGCGGGGTGGTGCCCGGCAACTTCATTCCCTCGGTGGAGAAGGGCGTCAAGGCGGCCATGCTGGAAGGGGCGGTGGCGGGCTACCACATCGTGGACCTGAAGGCGGCCATATATTTCGGCTCCTATCACCCGGTGGACTCCTCCGGAACCAGCTTCGAGATCGCCGGTTCCATGGCCCTCAAGAAGGGCGTGCTGGACGCCTCTCCGGTTCTGCTGGAGCCCATCATGAAACTGGAGGTGGCCATCCCCGAGGAATTCGCCGGACAGGTGATGGGCGACCTCAACTCCCGCCGGGGCCGCATCAGCGGCATGGATTCGGCCAAGGGCATGCAGGTGATCAAAGCCACCGTGCCTCAGGGCGAGATGTACAAGTATTCCACCTCTCTGCGCTCCATGACCCAGGGCCGGGGCAACTTCGAGATGGAGTTTTCTCATTACGACCCGGTGCCTTTCGAGGCCACCCAGAAGATCATAGAAGAGGCCAAGAAGGAAAAGGAAGAGAAGCAAAAATAATTCCACACAATCAAAAAAACGGGGCGATAAGATCGCCTCGTTTTTTCTTGAAAGCCGGGCTTTTTTGCAGTAATATTCAATAAGGTGGATAGCAGAGAAATAATGGTTGTGGTAGTTTTAATGAGGCGTAAATGAAAAATAAGATCGCCATAGTTGCTTCGGAAATGATAGAACGCTCTATTTTTGTAATAAGAGGGCATAAAGTGATGTTGGATGCCGATCTGGCCAAACTTTACGGGGTGGAGACAAAAGCGCTTAACCGGGCCGTGAAAAGGAACATTGAACGTTTTCCCGGCGATTTCCTGTTCAGACTTACTACCGCCGAAACTGATAATTTGAGGAGCCAAATTGGCACCTCAAGTTGGGGTGGCAAAAGATACTTACCCCATGCCTTTACCGAGCAGGGAGTAGCCATGCTTTCAGGTGTTCTTAAAAGCAAAAGAGCCGTAAACGTAAATATTGAAATAATGCGGGCATTTGTAAAAATGCGTAAAATGCTTATCTCTCACGATGAACTTGCTCAAAAAGTGACGGACATGGAAAAGCGGTACGACGGAAATTTCAGAATGGTTTTCAACGCCATAAAACAATTGATAGAACCTCCGGCCATAAAAAGAAACCCCATCGGATTCAGGTCCGATAAAAAGTAATCAAAATGGACAGTAAATGATCAAACCCAAAATAGCCATCATCTTCACCGGCGGGACCATCTCCATGAAGTCCAGCAAAAAAAGCGGGGGCGCGGTGCCGGCCTTCAAGGGGCGGGACATTCTAAAGCTCCTGCCGGTGATAAATAAAAGCTTCAAGATAGAGGTCCATGACTTCGGGCAATATCCCGGCCCTCATATCACCCCGGAGATGATGCTGGAGATATCCCGGATCGCCAAGAAATATCTGGTCCGGCCCGATATCAAAGGCCTGGTCGTCACCCACGGTACCGATACCCTGGAGGAGACGGCCTACTTTTTAGACCTGGCCATATTCTCTCCCAAGCCGGTGGTGGTGGTGGGGGCCATGAAGGACTGCACCGAGCTGGGCTGGGACGGACCGGCCAACCTGATGGGCGCCGCCCGGACGGCGATTTCGCCCGATGCCCGAAACAAAGGGATCCTGGTATTTCTGAACAACACCATCAATTCGGCCGGGGAGGTCACCAAGACCAGCACCGATTCCTTCGAGACCTTCCGCAGCCCCGACCTGGGGCCATTGGGCTGGGTGGACCAGGACCGGGTGCTGTTCTACCGCCAGCCGATGTACCGCGAGCATTACGAAGTCAAAAAGATACAGCCCCGGGTGGATCTTTTTAAAATGGCGGTGGGAATGGACTCCCGCCTTGTCAAATACGCGGTCGATTCCGGGGCCAAAGGGCTGGTGATCGAGGGCATGGGCCGGGGGAATATTCCGCCCGATGTAGTGCCCGGGATAGAGTACGCCATTGCTAAAAAGATCCCGGTCATCCTTTGTTCCCGCTGCATCGGGGGAAGGGTGCTGGGAACTTATGCCTACCCAGGCGGCGGTGCCCAGCTGATCAAGAAAGGCGTCATCCTGGGAGGGCACCTGCCGGGGCAGAAGGCCCGGATAAAATTGATGATCCTACAGGGGAAAGATATGTCAATACTTCAGATCAAGAAGGCCTTTGAATGCCGGGAATATTTCTGCGCTTAAGGAGAGAATGGATTATAACCAGGTAAATAACCATATTCTAAAAAAAATGGTTTCTATCGTCGGAGAGAAATATCTGATAACCCTGGACGGCGACAAGGAGCCCTATTCCCACGACGAGACACTGCACCACAAATTCATGCCGGCGGTGGTGGTCAAACCGGGAAATACGGCAGAGGTATCAGCCATAATGAAACTGGCCAATGCCGAAAAGATCCCGCTTACCCCCAGGGGCGCCGGCACCGGATTGTCGGGCGGGGCTCTGCCGGTGTGCGGCGGCATCCTTCTGTCACTGGAGAGGTTCGACAAGATTCTGGAGATCGACGAAGAGAACCTGATGGCGGTTACCCAGCCGGCGGTGATCACCGGGCAGTTGCAGAAGGCGGTCGAGGAGAAGGGACTGTTCTACCCGCCGGATCCGGCCAGTTTGGATTCCTGTTCCATCGGCGGCAATATCGCCGAGAACGCCGGGGGTGCCAGAGCCTTCAAGTACGGGGTCACTCGCCATTATCTCTGCGGCCTGGAGGCGGTCTGGCCCAACGGCGATATCTCCCGGCTGGGGGGCAGGATCATCAAGGATGTTTCTGGCTACGACCTGATGCATCTAATATGCGGATCGGAGGGGACCCTGGCCATCATTACCGAGATCACCTTGAGGCTGCTGCCAAAGCCGAAGGTCCAGGCTGACCTCCTGATCCCATTCTCATCCATCGAGGATGCGGTTAAAGCCACCAATGCCGTGATTCGGGAAAGGATAATCCCCGCCACCATGGAATTCATGGAAAAGAAGGCCATTTTGGCAGCCGAAGCCTTTTTGGAGAAGAAGGCGCCCTACCGGGAAGCCGAGGCTCATCTGCTGGTCCAGCTGGACGGCGAGGCCCGGGAGGACCTGCAGAAGATCTACGAAAGGATAGGGGAGATAGTCTCCGACTACGGCGCACTGGATGTGCTGGTGGCCGAGGACCGGCCGTCACAGGAACGGCTGTGGGATATCCGCCGCTCCCTGTCAGAAGCGCTGACCGCCAAAAGCCCGGTCCGGGAGCGGGAGGACGTGGTGGTACCCAAGTCAAAAATACCGCAGCTTTTTAAGGAACTGGAACTTTTGCAGAAGAAATATTCCATGGAAATCGTTTCCTTCGGGCACATCGGAGACGGCAATATCCATGTAAACATCCTCAAAGGGGAATCTCAGACAGAAAAATGGCAGGAGATTCTGCCCGGTCTGCTTGACGAAATGTTCAAAAAGGTGGTGGAACTGGGGGGGACCATCTCCGGGGAGCACGGCATCGGCTATGTCAAGAAAAAATACCTGCCTTTGGCGGTGGATGCCCCGGCCTTGGCCATGATGAAAGCCGTTAAACGGGCCATTGACCCGCAGAATATATTGAATCCGGAGAAGATATTTCTTTAATACCTTTCCCCACGCTTGCGCCCCGCCACACTTCGACTATGACTTTGGCCAACTCTGTCCGGCGGCTCAGTGCCCGGCGGGGCTACAGCGCGCAGGCACGAAAGACGCGGAACGACGCGAAAAATATTTTCCGTTGCCCAATCGTCATTCCCATGAAAATGGGAATCCAGGTAAAAGATGTTTATAAATAATAAGGGATAGACCATGATCCAAATATTAAAATATCTCAGTTTAGCAACAATACTTGGCATTTGGAGCCTTTATGGCAATAATTATCTTTTTGCGGCCGAACAGCCTGATAGCGAAGCCGTTCATACAGTTTGGACCAGCCCGGAGTTGGACGGGGATGTGTTGGAGTTGTTCTTTAGTCCTGATACAAATATTCTATATCCCAATAAAGCATTGATATTTAGAGAAACATATTGGTATAAGTTAGTTTATTTTAACAGTGGTGGCGGCATAGTTAAAACGACAACATTAGCAACAAGAAGCGAAAAATCTTGGGATATACCATGGGCAATTAGCTGGACGCCTGATGGTAAGAAGTTCTGCGTTTCAAGTCAATATATAGGCTCAGCAAGCAGGTATGATATACGATACAAATATATTGTTTATGACGAAGCTGGTACGGAATTGCTTTTTAAAAGTAATGCAGGTATCACCAATGAAATCAGCCCTGACGGGAAATACATATTGACCGTTAACGGGGGTAAGGGAATGGTTGAATTATATGACGACAAAGGCAGGTTGATAAAAGCCATTGATAAACCGATTGGATATGGTGAAGGTATTGGTCCTACGGGCAAGGTACAATTTGCTGGCAATAAAATATTCGTCTTAATGGAAGATATGAAACCGAAGTATAGTTTTTATGCTATAGATCAAAAAGGAAAATTATTATTCAAATTAGAGAATATTAATGGTCGTGAAGAAGTCGCTGATTTCATAGCCTCAAACAAAGGTGATTTTATTGTTTTAAATTCGGGGAATCCCTATAAGGGGGATTTAAGAAAATATAATAATAACGGTAAAATGGTGTGGCAAATAAATACGGAAGTAGGGCAACTAGGACTTGTGCTAAGTGCTAATGATAAATACCTTTTTGCATATACTGACGGTGTTTGTTTTATGGTCAATACGGATACAGGTGAATTTGTACGAATACAGGATAGAAGAATTGGTACCAGCGGAAGAAAGGTAATAGTTTTTGATAATGGTACTGCGATGTTCACTCAAAATGAAAATAATTTGGCATTTATTAATAAAGATGGGCAATTTGAAATGGAAGAAATGCCGGGTTTGCCATTTTCAAGATATATTAATTTAAAAAGGGGCATATTTATTAGTATAGAATCCAAATACGATGAGCTTCAAAAAATGATAATTAAAAAAGCAGGCTCGAAATATATTGATAGGTTAAAGAAAGTAAGCGGTGACTCAAAATAGAGATAAAATAAAAATCCCTGAATCGGCCATTCGCCGCCTGTCTATGTATTTCCATCACCTGGCCTCCCTGAAGGAGCTGGGCGTGGTCACCATCTCATCCCGGGAGATCGCCTCGGTATATGGACTAGAACCGTTCCAGGTGAGAAAGGATCTATCCTATTTCGGGGCCTTTGGCCGCCGGGGCCGGGGGTACAATGTCGCCAAACTGATGGACAAACTGGGCGCTATCCTGGGATTGGATCGCAGTTGGAATATGTGCCTGGTGGGGGCCGGCAATATCGGACTGGCCATGTACCGCTATCAGGACTTCAAACAGCGGGGCTTCAACATCGTGGCGGTGTTTGATTCCGATCCCAAAAAGGAGGGTCAGACACTCAAACCGGGGATGACCATTCAACCGATGGACCAGATCGAACAGACCGTCAGCCAAAAAAAGATCCAAATAGGCATTATAGCCGTGCCGCCCCAGGCCGCCCAGGCGGCGGTCGACAGGCTGATCAATGCCGGTATTAAAGCCATCCTGTTCTTCCCCTCCAGCCAGGTTTCGGTAACAAAGGGGATCGCTTTACGGAGGGTCAACCTGGGTCTGGATCTGGAATTTCTCAGTTATTCGCTTACCAATAATTAAATATAAGGATTTTGCATCAAATGGATCAGCATATCGTCATCATCGGCGGGGGCCCGGCGGGATACGTGGGGGCCATCAGGGCCGCCCAGCTGGGGGCCAAGGTTACTTTGATTGAAAAAGACACTTTGGGCGGAACCTGCCTTAACGTGGGCTGTATCCCCACCAAGGCCCTGCTGGCATCGGCCGCTATCATGCAGCATATCAAGACCGCCGGGCAGTTCGGGATCAAATCGGAAGGCATCAGTTTCAATTGGGCTGAGATCCAAAAACGGAAGGACCGGGTGGTCAAAAAAGCCACTGCCGGGGTGGGCATGCTCCTGAGATCCCGGCAGGTGGAGGTCATAAAAGACTCGGCCCGCCTTTCAGGAACGGGAAAGATACTGCTGGAATCCGAAGGCCGAGAGGTCAAATACGATAAATTACTGATAGCCACCGGCTCACAGCCGGTGACACCGCCCATCCCCGGAATCGACCTGCCCGGCGTCTTGGACAGCACCGGATCCCTGGCGTTGGATGAAATACCGGAAAATATTTTGATCATCGGCGGCGGGGTGATCGGCTGTGAGATGGCTGAGATATTCAGCACTTTCGGCTCGAAGGTGACCATGGTCGAGATGATGCCCCAGCTGATCCCAGGGGAGGACTTGGAGGCAGTGGAAGTGCTGTATAAAGCGCTGGTCAAAAAAGGGATGGATATTAAGCTGGGCACCCGGGTGAACGGCCTTATACAAAAAGGACATTTGCTCACTGCCGAAGTGATCGAAAAAGATGGAAGCAAAATAAATATTGAGGCCGCCAAGGTGTTGGTTTCAGTGGGCCGCAAAGCATCGATTCAGGGCCTGGGGTTGGAGGAGGCCGGGATCGCCCTTGAAAAAGGCTACATCAAGGTCAACGACCGGATGGAATCCAATGTTCCCGGCGTATATGCGGCCGGGGACTGCATCGGCGGATGGCTGCTGGCCCATGTGGCTTCACGCGAAGCGGAGATAGCGGTGGAGAACATGCTGGGGCATGATACCATCATGCAATACCATGCCGTGCCCCGCTGCGTCTATACCCATCCGGAGATAGCCTCGGCGGGTGGGCCGGCCGCCCGGCAGGCGGATAAAGATATCCTAACCGGCAAGTTTCCCTTCTCGGCCAGCGGCAAGGCCAGCTGTATTGGAGAACTGGAGGGTTTTGTCAAGATCATGGCCGACAGGGAAACCCATCAACTTCTGGGGTGCGTTATCGCCGGGCCCAATGCCACCGAGCTGATCTCCGAGGCCTCGCTGGCCATATCCAGCAGGCTCAAGCTTGAGGACATGATCCAAACCATACATTCCCACCCCACCCTCCACGAGTCGCTCCAGGAGGCGGCGCTCAATGCGCTGGGCCGGGCCATTCACCTGCCCTGAAGACAAAGGAGTCCCATGAAAAAGAACATCCTGGCATTTTCCCTGCTGGCCTTTTTTTCCTGCAGCAGCCCGCAGCAGCAGACCTTGCGGATAGCCATCAGCGAAGGACTGATCAGCTTTGACCCCCATACCCAGGACGAGCTGGTCACCATGGAGGTTCTGGGCAATGTCTACGAAACCCTGGTATCTTTCGATGTCGACATGCAATTCGTGCCGATGCTGTGCACCGGATACAGCAACGTCACCGACCGGGCCTGGCGTTTTTATATCAGGCCGGGGGTGAAATTCCATAACGGTAAATCCCTGTCGGCGGCGGATGTCATCTACAGCCTGGGCCGGGCCAGGAACCACCGGGCATCGGTCTTTAAAAGCATGCTGGCCGGGATCGATAGTATACAAAAAGTGGACAGCCTGACCGTCGAGATATCAACCGCCAAACCGCGCCCCAACCTGATAAACACCCTGGCCATGATAAGCATCATCCCCGCCCAATCCGATCCGGCAAAACAGCCGGTAGGCACCGGGCCCTATTCCGTCGCTGTATTCAATGGCCGGGATATCCTGTATCTGGACAAGTTCAAGAGTTATTGGGGCGAGGAGCCGTTCTTCAATAAAGCGGAGTTCCATATAATCCCGGAGGATTCCCTGCGGGTGGAAAAACTGCTGAGCGGCAAGATGGATATCGATGCCAATGTCATGGAAAACTACCGCACCAGGCTGTCCGGCGATGACAAGATAAACCTGGTGACCAAGCCGGGCGCCACCATTACCATCTTAGGGTTGAATACCTCTGGCAAATTCAATGACAATCCTCTATCCGATATCCGGCTGCGCCAGGCGATATCCCTGGCCCTAAACCGCCGGGAGATGGTCGCCAAAGCCTGCCACGGACACGCTGTTCCCGCCAACCAGATAGCAACCCAGGCCATATTCGGCTATGATCCGGACCTTCCTGAAATTGAGCAGAATATTGAAAAAGCCCGCCTGCTTATTCGCCACTTGAAAGCGCCCGATCCGATCGAACTGACCATAATGGTATCGACCGCCGCCTGGTTCGAAGGACAGATCCTGGCGGAATTCCTGGCGCCCATAGGAGTAAAGCTGACGGTAGACACACTATCGTGGACGGAATTGTATAATTCCATCGAGTCCGGGCAGGCAAAATTTTATCTGATGGGTTTTGCTTACAGTTTCGGAGATGCCAGCGAACTGTTAAACGATATGGTCCATTCCAAAAGCGGCACCCAGGATTTCGGCATCCGCAACCTGGCGGGGTACATTAATCCCAAACTTGATCAAATCATCGAACAGGCCGACCGCGAGTTTGATCCGGCCAGGCGTAAGCAGTTACTGCAGGAGGCCATCAGGATAACGACCAACGACCTTCCCTTTATCCCCCTGTATATCCGGGACAGCAGCTACGGATTGCGCCAGGGCCTGGCCTGGCAGCAGAAGACAGCTTCGGTTATGCTGGTCAAAGAGATCCACCCTCAAAAATAATCTGTGATGGAGTTAGACCGATGTTGAGAAGAATCACGGCAATATTACTAATAGGCCTGCTATGCACCTGCGCCAGGAGCAACAACCATGGCGGGCTTCTGCTTTTGGCCATGGAGGACGAGCTGATAACCCTTGATCCCTATCTGCATGATGACAGCATCGCTCATTCGATACTCGGTAATATTTATGATGCTTTGGTCAGCTTCGACCAGGATATGAAGGTGGAGCCGGCCCTGGCCATCGGATGGGAAAATCCCGACGACCTCACTTGGAGGTTCATCCTTCGTCCGGGGGTTTACTTTCATAACGGCCGGGAATTCACGTCAGCGGATGTCAAATACAGCCTGGAAAGGGCCAGACAGGGCAAGGTCTGTCATTACCTCTCCACAATCCAGGGCATCACTGTCATTGATAAATTGACCATAGAAATAAAAACCAGCAAACCATCGCCGATCTTATTGAATAAACTGACCTTCATCGCCATTATGCCGGTGAATACCGAGACCCCGGTTACCAGGCCGACCGGAACGGGGCCCTATCATTTTATAAAACAACTGGCCGGGGACCAGATAGAATTGAAAGCCAACGAAAAATACTGGAAAGGAAAACCGGTGGTTAAACGGGCGGTTTTCAAGATCATTCCCGACGAACAGACTCGTTTACAGGCTCTGCTTGACGGCCGGGTGCAATTGATCCGTGATGTGGACAAGAACAAGGCCGAACAAAACCGCGCCAATCCAAAAATATATTTTGTCACCAGCCCCGGCCTGGGGGTCAGCATGCTGGGCATTAATTTCCTTGGGAAAGGCGCCCTATCGAACCGGAAAGCACGGGAGGCCATTTATTGGGCGATAGATCCGGAGGAGGCCGTAAGAGCCTCCGGCTGGGACGCCCTGCCGATAGATCAGCTGGTTTCACCATACATCGTAGGATATAACCCCGACATCGCGGCCCAACGCCCCGACATTGGCAGGGCAAAAAAGTGCTTGGCTGCGGCGGGGTATCCTGACGGGTTTTCGATCACCCTGGAAATGTCAAAAACGGCCGCTGCCACCACCGGGGACATTCTGGTCCAGCAGCTGGGCGGGATCGGGATTAAAGTAAAGCTGGTTGGATTGGATTGGTCCGATTTATCCGGGCGCCTTTACCAAAAGAAGATTCCCTTCTTTCTGGTGGGCTGGTCCTGCGGTTCGGGGGATGCTTCGGATTTTTTTGACGCCTGCCTGCACAGCTCGGATGAAAAAAATTACGGAAGCGCCAACTGGGGGAACTATCGCAACCGCAAACTTGACGAGATAATAGAAAAAAGCAATCAGGTATTGGACAATAAGGAACGGATAGAATTGTTGAAAAAAGCCATGACTATGGCTATGGCTGATTACCCGTTCATTCCGATATTTGCCAGGAACAGGGTCTATGGCGCTGATAAAAACATCGTGTTTATCCCCAGACAGGACGGGAGGATCAAACTGTTCGAAATATATTACAAGTTATAAAATTATTATACTGGCTACATATCTATAAACACAGACGATGTTTAAAAGCATAAAAATAAAACTGGCCATAGCTGCCAGCCTGCTGGTGATAATAATCATATCGGTGTACTCGCTGGTTTCTGTCATGACCCGGCGGGAGCAGTTGAAAAAAGAGATACAGGCCGGGGTTGTCTCCTTTGCCCAGATGACCGTGGCTCCCATCTGCCAGAACTATTATGTTTATTATACCTCCGGGTACTTCAAGTTCAGGGGCTTATTGGCCAATTATTTCAAGATGAACGACAACATTGTCGAAATCCAGATCATAGATGTTAGCGGCGTGGTTATGTTCGATTCCCGGCAGATGGATATGGAGCGTTCCGGCATCATTCGGAAGCCCGAATCATATGAACCGGACCTGATGGAGAGGGTGAAAAGGCTGGACCTGAGCCATAAAATAATCCGCTCTGCCGACAACCAGGAGATAATTTCGGTGGTTATGCCCTATATTGAAGAATGGGGCCGCCATAGATTATCGGTAAGGTTTGTGGGATCCTTCGCGGCCCTGGGCTATCTGGCCCGTAGCAGTTTAAATCAGGTTTTGATTACCGGCATTATATTTGTATTGCTGGGGAGCCTGCTGGCATATTTTATGGCCAAGAGCATTACCGATCCCATCCACCAGCTTACGGTTGCGGCCCGGGATATCGGCGCCGGAAAGCTGGACCATGAAGTGGCGGTCAAAACAGATGATGAGATCGGTTCCCTGGCCGATAATTTTAATATCATGACCAGGCAGCTGAAAGGCAATCTGGAGGCCCTGTCCGAGTCCTACGATCGTTTGTCCCAGGCCAATGCCGAACTGATGGAGCTGGACCGGTTGAAAAGCAACTTCATCGCCAATGTTTCCCATGAGCTTAAAACCCCCCTGACCACTATTTCGGGATATGCCGATTATCTGGCCATGGAAAAACTGGGCCCCCTGACCGAGACCCAGCGCAAGGGCATCGATGTAATGAGAAGGAACATCAGGCGGCTGACCAGACAGATTAAGGACCTGCTGGATTTCATTACCATCGAGTCCGGACACTTCATCATCGAACAAAAGCCATTCGATATTCGAGCGCTTTTCGAGGAGACGGCCGCCAATTACCAGGCGGAGCTGGACAAGAAAAAACTGGAGCTGATCATCGTGGCACCGGAAGCGGTGAATGTCATAGGCGACCGGGAAAGGATACTGCAGGTGGTGGATAATCTGGTAATGAATGCCCTAAAATTCACTTCTAAGGGGCACATAAAACTAACTGCCGAGGCTGGGCCGGACGGCAAAGCCCGAATCGAAGTATCCGATACCGGTGTCGGTATCCCCCAGGAATCGGTCCCCCGGATATTTGAGAGGTTTCACCAGCTGGACGGCTCATCCACCAGGAAATATGGCGGAGTGGGTTTGGGTCTGGCCATCGTCAAATCTATTCTGGATGCCCATCAAAGCGCCGTCGAAGTCACCAGCCGGTCCGGGAAGGGCAGCAGTTTTACTTTTAAATTGCCGTTAGAATAATCAATGGAGGAGCGCTATGCCACCAGATGCTTTGGGTAGGTCCATCATTTTAGCAGTGGACGACGAAGAAGATATTTTAGGGCTGGTTAAAATGGTATTGGAGGAAGCCGGTTACACGGTGATAACCGCGCTTTCGGGCCACCAGGCCCTGCAGACACTATACCATACCAAGCCGGACCTGATATTGCTGGATATCATGATGCCGGAGCTGGACGGCATGGAATTGATCAAGATACTGAAGATCATGGATTTCTCAGCTATGATTCCGATAGCCATGCTGACGGCCAAAACAGATTTCAGCGATCGTATGGCAGCCATTCAGGAGAATGCCGTAGATTACATCTGCAAACCATTTACTCCCCCCGAATTGGTTAAAAGGGTGAAAGAAATCCTAAAAGGTGGAAACAACAAATAACGGTATCCAGTTTTGGTTCCTGAATTGGTATTAAATATGCATATAATATGATTTTGGCAGTTATAAATAAATATCTCCCAAATATTATCTATCAAGCTAACTGGGTGTTTCATTAAGTTTTGCCGGGAATATAATTATTAACAATAAATCTTATTTATAATAAAATGATATAAAAAGCGATAACTCGAATATAGATATTTATATTCGCAAATCACATGATTTAAGGCAGACAACTATGTCCAAAGCTCAGATATTGGTAGTAGAGGATGAGCGAATTGTAGCTTCCGACATCGAAAAACGATTGAAAAAGCTGGGCTACAATGTGCTGGAGTTGGTTACATCCGGCGAAGAGGCTGTGGAAAAGGCAAAAAATATCCTGCCGGATCTGGTGTTGATGGATATAGTCTTAAAGGGGGGTATGGATGGGATCTCAGCGGCAGATACAATCCATACCCTTCTTAATATTCCGGTGATCTTTTTGACGGCTTACGCCGATCCCGATACATTGTCCAGGGCTAAAAAATCCGAGCCTTACGGATATCTGATCAAGCCATTCGAGGAACGGGAGCTGATCGCGGTAATAGAGATTGCCTTAGAAAGGCACAGGAATGTCTCCAAGCTGAAGGACAAGGAAAAGCATTTTCGTTTCCTGATAGAGAACGGCTCGGATATCATACTGGTTATTGACAGCAATGGGGTCTTTGAATACGGCTCTCCTTCAATCGAAAATATTCTGGGCTATAAGCCTGAGGACTACCTGGGCAAAGGGGGGAGGGACTTCATCCATCCCGACGATGCCGACGGCATCAGAAGCACCCTGGAGAAAAGGAAAAAGACCCCCGGCGTTTCCCCGGCCTTCGAAGTGAGGGCCAGGCACAAGAATGGGAGCTGGCGATTTTTCGAAGCTATTGCCAACAATATGTTGAACGATCCCGAGGTCTCGGGGATCGTGATAAACGCCAGGGATATCACCGACAGAAAAATAGCCGAGGAGGGCCTCAGCAAGGCCCATCAGGAGCTTAAGGCAATATTTGAAGCCCTGCCCGACATGTTCTTCCTGCTGGATAATGAGGGCACCATCCTGGACTACAACACCAGCCGGCTTTCGGATCTGCTGGTGCCGCCCGAGAGATTTCTGGGCAAGATGATCCGGGAGATCCTGCCGGAACCTGCCGCCGGGATCGTCGGGCAGGCCCTGCGTGAGGTAAGGGAGAAGGGCGTGTTGACGGTCACGGAGTATTCCCTGACCAAGGATGGTGAGCAGGACTTCTACGAGGCCCGGCTGTTGCCCCTGCAGGCTTCACAGATCATCGCCATAGTGAGGAAGATCACCGACCGGAAGAGGGCGGAGGAAAAACAGCGCAAATACTCCGGCAACCTGGATTTTCTGTCCAAAACGGCCATGGATTTCGTCAGGATGCCGGCCGAGCAGGACCTTTTCAGATATATCGCCCAAAAGGTGAAATCGGTAACCGGAAACTCCTTAGTGATAGCCAGTTCCTTCGACGAGGCCTCGGGGATGCTTCAGGTAAAACATATCATGGGAATAGAGGAGCATTATCACGATATTTTGAAACTCATCAAGGCGGACCCGGTAGGCATGTTCTTCAAGATCAGCCGTGAAGCAAAGGAGGCCTATCTCTCCGGCAAGGTGATCGATGCCCCGATAAACCTGTATGAACTTAGCTTCAGAAAAATATCTAAAAAAGTTTGCAGCAAAATCGAATCCCTGTTGGCCATAAAGAACATCTTTACCATAGGATTGTGTCATAGCGATGTTCTGTTCGGCAATATCGCCATATTGTCATCCAACCCTGCCCCGCTGTTTGATGCCAGCCTGGTGGAAACATTCTCCAATCAGGCGTCGGTCGCACTGCAGAGGCGCAAGGCCGAGGACCAGCTTAAATATATCAGCCTGCACGATCCTCTGACCGGGCTCTATAACCGGGCCTTTTTTGAGGAGGAGATGCGCCGGCTGGATATGGAAAGGATTAACTCGGTGGGCCTGATAATGTGCGACGTGGACGGTCTGAAACTGGTCAACGATATCATGGGCCACAAGACCGGCGACGGTCTGTTGATGGCGGTCTCCGGCATAATCAGGGACGCCTGCCGGAAGGGCGACTTAGTGTCCCGGCTGGGCGGGGATGAATTTGCGGTATTGCTGCCTAATATCACTCCGGCTGTTCTGGACGGCATATGTCACAGGATAAAGCATACCATCCATACCTACAACGCCGAAAATCCCGAACTTCCCTTAAGCCTGTCAATCGGCCACACCTTGCGCAGCCAGGATAATGTGAGCATTACCGACCTTTTCAAGGAAGCTGATAATATCATGTACCGGCAGAAGCTGGACAACCACGATCTGCTGATCCAGAACTTCATCAAGGCCCTCAAGACCCGGGGAGTGATCTCCGAAGGAAAGGTGGCCCGGCTGGAGAACCTGATAACCCATTTCGCCATGACCATGGGGTTGTCGGAGATCGACATCAAAGGGTTGAAACTGCTGGCCCGCTTCTCCGATATCGGCAAGATAGGAATTTCCGACAGGATATTGTTGAAATCCAAGTCGCTGGTGCCCGGCGAGACGGCTGAAATGAAGCGGCATTGCGAGATAGGTTACCATGTGGCCCTGTTCTCCCCGGACCTGATCCCGGTGGCCGAACTGATCCTGAAACATCATGAATGGTGGAACGGGCAGGGGTATCCCCTGGGCTTGTCCGGCGGGGATATTCCCCTGGAGTGCCGGATGCTGGCCATAACGGAAGCCTACGAAGCCATGACCAGAGACAGGCCGCATAGCAAGGCTATGAGCCACGAAGAGTCTCTTGCCGAACTGAAGAAATTTGCCGGGACCCAGTTCGATCCCTTCCTGGTCGAAAAATTCATCGATATATTCTGAATCGCCCCGCATCCTTTTTTAGCGCGGCCCTGCCATACCAGGGGCCGCTTTTTTCAGTGATATGTTTTAAGGATTGAATAAATACGGAAATATATTGTATAATGCTTAAGATAAACATCCCCTTAACCAGACTGCAAAACGGAGGAAGAAAATGACGGTCAGCAATTATTATCTTGAGCATTGGATAGACGAGATCCACCTGCACGGTGTTAAAAAGACGGTGGTCAGCACCCAGACCAAGTACCAGAAAATTGACATCGTGGACACCCATAATTACGGGCGCTGCCTGTTCCTTGACGAAAGGATGCAGAGCTCGGAGCGCGATTCCTTCATCTACCACGAGGCGCTGGTACACCCTCCTCTGTTGCTGCATCCCGATCCCAGGAAGGTGATGATCGTGGGCGGCGGCGAGGGCGAGACCCTGCGTGACATACTAAAGCACAAATCGGTCAAACAGGTGGTGATGGTGGACATCGACAAGGAACTGGTGGAGTTCTGCAAGAAGGAGTTGCCGCAGTGGGCCGGTGGGGCTTTCAAGGACCGTCGCTCCCAGGTGCGTTATATGGATGCCCGGGCCTACCTGCAGAAGACCAGGGAGACCTTCGATGCGATAATCATCGACCTGACCGAGCCCATAGAGGGCGGGCCTTCGTTCAAGCTTTACACCCGGGAGTTCTACCGGTTGCTGAACCGGCGGCTTTCGCCGCAGGGCCTGATCTCCCTGCAGGCCGGCACCACCCGCAGCGGCGATACCCAGATGCTGACCTCCATCGCCCGCACCATCTCCGGCGCCTTCCCGGTCACCAGGATATACCAGGTGATAATCCCCTCCTTCGGCCTGCCCTGGGGGTTTATTTTGGGATCCAAAGGCGCCGATCCCCTGGTCTATTCCCCGGCCCAGATCGACACTTTGATAAAAAAACGGGGGCTTAAAAAACTGGATTACTATGACGGCATCACCCATTTAAGCATGTTCGCTTTGCCGAAATACCTGCGCAAAGATTTCGATAAACAGCAGAGAGTGATAACCGACAAGAACCTGCTGACCGCCAAGTTCGCCTAATCTTTAAACCATAAAAACACTAAGGCCCAAAAGTAATTATTAAAAAGAATGATATAATAATTCAGTATTGTCTTGTTGGCAAAATAAAATATCTGAAAATGAAACACCGCACATCGCCACATAATTCGCCCCAAAGCCGGGCGCCGCTGTTCGACGCCCTGGCAAAATACATCAAACAGCCCAAGGTGCCGTTCCACACCCCCGGCCACAAGCAGGGTAAGGGGATTGATAAGGCCTGGCGCCGGCTGGTGGGCGATGACATCTTCAGGATGGACCTGACGGTGCTGCCCGAGACAGACTGTTTGTTCCACCCCACCGGTGTCATCAAGCAGGCCCAGGCCTTGGCGGCCGGGGCCTATCATGCCGATAAAAGCTATTTTCTTATCAACGGCTCCACCGGCGGCAACCTGAGCATGCTGATGGGGGTGCTGTTTCCCGGAGACAGGATCATCGTTCCCCGCCATACCCATAAATCGGTGATAGCCGGGCTGATTATGTCCGGAGCCCTGCCCATCTACATCCATCCCGAGGTCAATCAGGAATGGGGCCTTATCCTGAACGTCTCGCCCGAAGTGGTGGAGAAGGCCCTGATCAAAAATCCCGATGCCCGGGCGGTATTCGTCTCCTCGCCCACCTATCATGGCATATGCTGCGACCTGGGGAAGATTGTCAAGCTCTCCCATCTCAACGACCGGATAGTGATGGTGGATCAGGCTCATGGGCCGCACCTGTTGTTTCATCCCTCACTGCCCGCCTCGGCCATGGAGGCCGGGGCCGATATCTGCGTGGAGAGCTCGCACAAGATAATCTCTGGGCTGACCCAGGCCTCCATGCTGCACGTCAAGGGCCCCAACATTGATATCCGCGATCTGGAGGAGGTGCTGCTGCTGACGCAGAGCACCAGCCCATCATACCTGCTGCTGACCTCGCTGGACCTGGCTCGGCGCCAGATGGCCCTGGAGGGGCGGAATCTTTTGGAAAAATCCATCGCCATCTCTGTCAAACTGCGCAGCTCCATCAATAAGATAAAAGGACTGTACTGCCTGAATCCCGAGGACGTCAAGCCGTTCAAGCTTGATCCCACCAAACTCACCGTCTTTGTGGACAAGCTCGGGCTTACCGGATACCAAGCCAGCAAGATATTAAATCAAAAGTACGACATCCAGGCCGAGATGGCCGACTGGGACCATGTGGCCTTCATCTTCTCCATAGCCGACGGGCAGTCCGAGGCCGATAGTTTGTTGCGGGCCCTGAAAGCCCTGGCCTCGTCGCACTATGGCCGCGGTCCGCTGCAAAAACTCGATATCCAGTTTCCCTCCAATTATCCCGCCATGTCGCTGACCCCGCGCGAAGCCTTTTTCGCTACTTACAAGATGGTCAAACTGAAAGAAGCGGTGGGGGAGATATCCACCGAGTTCTTCACCGTTTACCCGCCGGGGATCCCGGTGATCGTTCCCGGTGAGCGCATTACCCACGAGGCGGTGGAATATCTGGAAACCATGAAGCGTTTGGGAGCGATACTGGTGGGCCCGGAATCCGGCCAGCCGGGGAGGATCAGGGTGGTGGCGCAATAAGGATAATGGGGACAGGATTATGGGAGATGGGGATCTTATTTAAGGAAATAGAGATTATTGGGATTGGATAGTCTGAAAACAGGAGGGGGCTTGACAAATCGGGATTTTGGAGCGATAATTCAGCTGTGCGACAAAACGAAAACAAAAAAAAGGAGATTAAAATGTGTAATTCCTGCGGATGCGGCAGCAAGCTGACCTATAAGTGTGAAAAATGCGGCCAAACATCCAATCTGCCCAAGGAATGTTGCGGCCAGCCTATGAAAAAACAGTAAGATCGGCATTTTTAAAGCGATAGCTGAATTTTCGGCTATCGCTTTTTTCATTCCAGTTAACACTTGACAATTAATGTAATTTGGTATAACATTCGAACCTTGAGTTTTAACCGCAGATGAGGACCACATGGATAAGATCACCAAGGATATGACCATCATGGAAGTGGTCAACAAATATCCCCAGAGTATAAAGGTGTTTTTCGAGCACGGACTTTTCTGCATAGGCTGCAACGTGGCCTACCGCGAGACAGTGGAACAGGGGGCGATGGCTCATGGCTTGGACGTCAGCGAACTGATGGACAGGCTGAACGAGACGGTCAATAATCCCGATCCGGCGGAGAAGAAGTAGTCTGATATCATTGTAAAAAGCAGCCTGTGAAACAGGCTGCTTTTTTGTTTGACTTAAACTGTAGAATACTTTAAAATAAAAGACACAAACAGTAATGGAAAGGCGAGTATGAAAAAAGTAAAAATACTTCCAATATTATTATTTCTATTTCTGTCACCTGCTGCCGGACTGGCCCAGGTTTTGGATGCGGAAGGCCGGGTCCAGGAGGTTGATTCGGTCAGGATATTGATACTCCGAGCCGACAAGGCATATAACGATAAGGATTACGAGGGATCGGCCCAAGCCTACATAGCCCTGTTGCTGCATAAGCCCGGTTACGGGATGGCAGCTTATAGCGTAGCCTGCAACTACAGTTTGATGAACAGGAAAAAAGAAGCCATTAAATGGCTGGAACAGGCGGTGGAATGGGGTTTTTACGGTTTTGAAAAGGATACTGATCTTAATAACATCAGCAACACCGGACAATATAAGAAAATCCTGGCTCGGGCCCGCAAGTTGATAGCAGAATTGAGACCCAAGATTGACAAGCCGGTGGTGGAACTTCCTCAAGACTACGACTCCACTAAAACCTATGGCCTGCTGGTATGCCTGCACGGTTACAGCGATAATCCCAGCTACTTCATACAAACCCTGGCCGGAGTTCCCCAGCAGTTGGGCTATATTGTAGCGGCGCCTTATGGGCAGGAAATCCTGGGCAAGGAGAGTTTTGGTTGGGGCAACTCGGAGGAAACAGAAAGGAACGTGCTGGCAGCAGTAACGGAGGTACAGGCCAAATATAAGATTGATCCCGCCAAGATAATACTAATGGGCTTTTCCCAGGGCGCATCCCGGACCTACTACACCGGCACAAAAAATGCCGGCCTTTTCAAGGGCATTATTCCTATAGCCGGGCGCTATGATTATGATTCGACAGTGGTCCAGTTCCTGCCCCGCAGCCGGGTGAACGGACTTAAAGTCTTTATCATGGTAGGGCAGCTGGATAATGAGAAGTTTATCAGCGCTAACCAATTAGCAGTGAAGTTTTTCATGACGGCTGGGGTCACTGTCAGTTTGAACGTCTACGCCGGAATTGGGCATACCCTGTTACCCAATAAAAAGGAGGAACTGCAGCGAGCCATCGAGTGGGTGGAGAAGTGATGAAAGTTTCCAAGGACTGCTGAGGCAAGCCGATGAGTTGATTGCCAAGCTAAACCAAGCTCTGCCCGAGGAGGCGGCAAAAAAATGATCCAGGATTTAAAAAGCCCGGTCCTTTTGGGACCGGGCTTTTTGTTTTAATCATTCAGATTTTATCCAAAACCTCTGGCAGTTCGGCAATGCTTTTTATGACTGGGCAATCACCCGATCCTTGGCCCTCAGGGGAGATCCAAACCGCCTTGATCCCGGCCGCCTGCGCCCCCAGAATGTCATTCTCCCAGCTGTCCCCCGCATGTACCGTCTGCCTCCGATCGGCCCCCAGCTCCCGGAGGGCCGTTTCAAAAATTGCGGCATCGGGCTTACGGATGATGGTCTCGTCAGAGAACAGGGCGCTCTTAAAATATCCTAATATATCATAATCCCCGAGAAGTTTCCGGAGCGTAATTCCCGGGGTTCTTCCGGTATTACAGATCAATCCCATCTTATAACCGCGGGAAGCCAACTGATCCAAGGTCTCCCGGGCGCCTGCGATCAGCCGGGGGCGGAATTGCAGAACGGCACCGGAGTAGATCTCTGCAATTGACTGGAACTGGCTTTGGTTCAGGGAGGTCAATAAATTGTCATTTATCAACCCGATAAAAAGCCGGGCTTGATCAGTAAAGGCCAGGTCCCGGGCTTTACCCCATAAGGTCGAACACTCCCGCCAGATTTTTTCGTGGGCGCAGTGAATATTATTGATATCGATCCCGGGCTGTATTTGCGACAGCAAAGAATGGATGTTTTTCACCCGGTATTCGGTCCGCCTGCTGTCCAGCTCCGGAGAATCGGCGATCAATGTTTCCCATAGATCAAAGGTGATGAACCTGCCCATGCTAGGCCAGGCCCTCCAAAACCGAGGAAAGGGCCTTGACCTTGGCGGGGCCCAAGGGGGCGGAGTTGGCGGTAAGATTGAAAAGCAGCAGGGTGATATCCTCAAAATCCGTCCGGCAGACGGAGTTGGCCTGGTATTTTTTTACGGCCTCAAATATCCCTTTCAACCGGCCCTGGTTGTACCTGAAAGCCACGGCCAGGGCCGTGAAACTGGGGTCGTTATCGGTCAGTTTCATCTCCTGGAAAATAACGGAGATCGGCCGCCCGGAGAGGACATCGTTATGGACCTTATATTCCAGCTTGACCTGGGCGAAGATGGCGTCGTTGGTGACCTCCGGGTTGAGCAGACAGCGGTCCCCGATGCTGTAAAAGAGGGATTTTATCTGATCTCCGGGGATGTTCAGTTTTTCAGCCAGTTCGGAGACGGCCTTCAGGCGCATCTGGCGCAGGGCCCGGCTGGTGCGGTCGAATATCCGGAGCTTGGGTCCGAACCCGGGGATGGTCTTGATGGCCTGTTCGATCCGGTTGTATATCTCCTCGTCATTCCAATTCTCCCGTTTGATTCCGAACAGGGTCTTGCGGTCGATCCAGATATCAATGATCGATATCTCCTGCTGCTGTTCCTTGCCGTTCTGGATATTGGTCATGATGTTGGGCTTGTCCGGCATGGCGGCCGAGAATCCCGGCACCGAGGTCAGGGCCCCCACCACCTCCAGCCCGAAACCCTTGTCGTTGCCGGAGGCCACAATTATAACTTTGAAATGGTCCGGGGCGTGGGGGTGGATATAGCCCTGGGGGATCTTAATATCCTTCTCCTCGTCTATCATCAGCGGGACTATTTTGCGGCGGATCAGCTCCACTCCCGGGGTAGGGCCCAGGGTCTCCTTTTGCGAGGGGATCTCCCGGATAGCTTCAGCCAGTTTATCCTGAAGATCCCGGGCTATCGGCCTCTCCTGCTGATCGGTCAGTTCTATGTGAAAGACCGACAGTTTGTCGGCGGTGAAGTAGGCATAATCGTCATAACGGTGGTTCTGGGCCACCAGCTCGTTTATCAATCTCATCAATCGTTCGAAGGTGATGCTCTGTTCCTTGGTGATGACCGTCACTCCGGTCAGGGTCTTGCTGTTGTATTGCACCTGTTGGAAAGAAATTTCCAGCGAAGATCGCCCGGCCCGGATATTCTTCTTCATGACATAATTGCTCAGGATCTGTTCGGCCACGGATTCCAGGGTGCGTTGGTTGATGTATGATTCATGCCGTGACATGAAGAATTTCAGGGCCTCGCCGCTGTCGCCCATGATCTCCTTCAGGTCATCGGCCGGCAGCTTGCCCCGCAGCTGGTCGGTGACGGTGGTGAAAGCATAGAGCTTCCTGGCCTCCTGGCGCTGCAGGGTCCTTTTGGCGGCATCCTCGGAGGCGATGATGCTCAGCCTTTCCTGGATCTTGGCCCGGGCGATATCCAGGGCCTTCTGGGTCAAATGGGGCGACAATTCCACCTCCATCAGCACCACCCCCAGTTTCTCCCGGTTCCTCCGCAGAATAAAACCATGGGTGTAAGCAATGTTCAACCCGGCCTCATGCACCGTCCCCAAGCAGGCATCAGCCAGCCCGGCCCAGTCGGGGGCCAGCACTCCGAACAACAGGGACGGCAGATCGTTATCGCTCTTTTCCACCGATACTTTCTCGGTTATCACATGGGACATACCGGGCAGCATATCCTCCTCGCGCAGCAGGCGTATCAGAATCGCCCTCTCCTGGGCGGTCAGCCTTCCGGCATAGGCGGTGCCGCGGGTGATCATCCGGTTAAAACCGGCTATCTGCCTGTGGGTCAGGGACAGATGGGACAGATGGGAAAAAATCTGTGATAATCTCATATGGGTCAATGATACCATCTTATATTTTAAAGTCAAGAAAAAAACGGAAATTAAAAAATCTTGCGGGCTTTGTTGCCGGGACTTTTTTGCTTGATTTTTATGCCGTTTTAGTGTATTCTATCAAGAGATTTTAGTTTCGTAATTGAATGACAGATTTGTATTTAGCCCGAAATCAAAACAAAACAATCTTTGAGGCGATAAAAGATATGAATACCGAGAAAGTCACCACCCGGACCCTGCTCAAGATGAAGAAAAAGGGTGAAAAGATAGCCTGTCTTACGGCTTATGATTATCTGACGGCCCGGCTGCTGGACGAGTGCGGGATAGACCTGATCCTGGTGGGTGATTCGGCGGCCATGGTCTTCGCCGGGTACGAGAACACCCTGCCGATAACCATGGAGGCCATGCTCTACCATACCGCCGCGGTCAAGCGGGGCGTCAAGCGGGCCATGGTGGTGGCCGACATGCCGTTCCTCTCCTACCAGACCTCGATAGCTGACGCCGCCCAGAATGCCGGACGATTCCTCAAGGAATCCGGGGCCGAGGCGGTCAAGATCGAGGGCGGCCGGGTGGCGGCCCCCATCGTCAAGAATCTGGTGGAGCGCGGCATACCGGTGATGGGCCACCTGGGGCTGACCCCCCAGTCCATCCACAAGTTCGGGGGCTACCAGCTGCAGGCCAAGGACAAGGAGTCGGCCGAGCGCCTGATGGCGGCGGCCAAGGCCCTGGAGAACGCCGGGTGTTTCGCCATCGTGCTGGAGAAGATCCCCTATCAGGTGGCCCAGGAGGTCAGCCGGGAGCTGAGCATTCCCACCATCGGCATCGGGGCCGGGCCGTACTGCGACGGGCAGATACTGGTGGTGGACGACATGGAGGGACGCTACGAGGGCTTCGAGGCCAAGTTCGTCCGCAGGTATGCCGACCTGGCCGGACAGATGAGGACGGCCTTTAAGGCCTATCACAAGGACGTCAAGGAGAAATCCTTCCCCTCGCTGGACGAGAGCTTTTCCCAGGAATAGATCCGACCCCTCCCTGCCCTCCCCCGGTGGGAGAGGGATTGTTATTGTGAGTATGAAAATAATTAAAACTATAAAACAACTCCGGCAGGCCATCGCTATTCAGAAAAAACGGGGTAGGCGAATAGGCTTTGTGCCCACCATGGGGGCCTTGCACGAGGGGCATCTGTCACTGATCCGGCTGGCTAAGAAGAATTCCGACTTCGTCGTAGTCTCCATCTTCGTTAACCCCACCCAGTTCGGGCCCAAAGAAGATTTCAAAAAATATCCCCGCGATCTGAAGAAGGATGCGGCGCTCTGCCAGACCGCCGGGGCCGACCTGATATTTTCGCCCTTCACTGAAGAGATCTATCCCAAAGGGTTTTCCACCTATGTCAACGTGGAAGGCCTGACCCAAGGGTTGTGCGGGGCTTCGCGGCCCGGGCATTTTAAGGGCGTGGCCACGGTGGTCAGCAAGTTGTTCAACATCGTTCAGCCGGATGTGGCTGTCTTCGGGCAGAAGGACGCCCAGCAGCTGGCGGTGATCAGACGAATGACGGCGGACCTGGACCTGTCGGTGAAGATCATTGGCGCGCCCATAATCCGGGAGCGGGACGGCCTGGCCATGAGCTCGCGCAATGCGTATCTGACGCTGGAAGAACGAGCGGAGGCGACGACGCTGTATAGGGCTCTTCAGTTGGCGGGAAGCATGGCACAAAGCGGAAAGCGAAAAGCGGATAGCGTGAAGCGGGAAATGGCGAAATTGTTATACCGCGATGCGCCGCTGGGGGAGATTGATTATATCGAGATAGTGGATAATGAGACTTTGAAGCCTGTGAAACAGGTTCAGAAAAATACATTGGTCGCGCTAGCAGTGAAATTTCCGAATGCAAGATTAATTGACAACATCGTACTTGCCTGATGACGGGATGAATTCATTCTGTCATTGCGAGAAAACTTCAAAGCAGAGCAGACGAAGCAATCTGGACAATAGGGGATTGCTTCATCAGTCGGATAAAAGTCGGTTCGCAATGACCACTGGTAAATTATAAATCAACAAAAGGATAATATGTTTCGTATCCTCTGTAAATCCAAGATCCACCGGGCCACCCTAAGCGGGGCCAACCTGCATTACGAGGGTTCCATCGCCATAGATGAGGCGCTGATCGAGGCGGCTGATATCCTGCCCAACGAGATCGTGCAGGTGGTGAACATCAACAACGGGAACCGTTTTGAGACCTATGTGATCAAGGCTCCCAGAAGGTCCGGCACCATCACCCTTAACGGGGCGGCGGCCCGCTTGGGCCTGCCCGGCGACAAGGTTATCGTCATCTCCTCCTGCTACAAAGAGGATGCCGAGGCCAGAAAGCACCAGCCGAAGATCGTCTGCGTGGACGACAGGAATCGCATCGCCAAAAAGACCAAGCTATGACCAGGGACTGCATCTGCCTGATCTTGGCGGCGGGCCAGGGCACCCGGATGAAGTCCGACCTGGCCAAGGTGCTGCATCCCCTGTGCGGAAAGCCGTTGGTGGAGCATGTGGTACGCTCGGCCCAGAAGGCCGGTGTGGCCAGGACCGTGGTCATCGTCGGCCACCAGGCCGACCAGGTCAAAGCGGCGCTGAAGGATTTGGACATAGAGTTCGTACTTCAGGCCGAGCAGAAGGGCACCGGCCACGCAGTGATGCAGGCCCTGCCCATCATAGAGAAATTTGCCGGCGAACTGCTGGTGCTTTACGGCGACGTGCCGATGATCAAACCCGAGACCATTGTCTCATTGCTGAAAAGTCATAGAGATGAGCGCAACGCCTGCACCATGCTAAGCACGGTCATAGACCAGCCCGGGGGCTACGGCCGGGTGATCCGGGATGCCGATGGCTTCGTCACCAAGATAGTGGAGGCCAGGGACGCTTCGCCGGAAGAGCTGGCGGTCAAGGAGATCAACCCGGCCATCTATTCCTTCGAGAACCAGAAATTGGTGGCGGCCCTGGGCGAATTGGCACCCAACAACAAGCAGGGCGAATATTACCTGACCGACGTGATCGGGATATTCAGGTCAAAGGAAATGAAGATCGCGGCCCAGGTGGTGGCCGACAGCCGGGAGGTGCTGGGCATCAATACCCCCCAAGAGCTGGCGGAGTGCGAGGAATACCTTCGTCGTCAACAATAGCAATCAACCCGACTTTTAGTCATTGTGTAACGAAGCAATCTTCTTGTTGACTTTCAAACCATGGGACGCGAGTATTATTTCTATATAATGTCAAACAAATGGAACTCGGCATTATATTCAGGCGTGACCAACAATCTCAAGCGCCGCATAGTGGAGCATAAGCAAAAGCGTCCCGGAAGTTTTACTTCGCGTTATAATATTACAAAACTTGTTTATTTTGAGATATTCAATAATCCCAGGGATGCCATCAAAAGAGAGAAGCAGATCAAGGCTGGCCCGCGAAAGCAGAAGCAAGAGTTGATCGAAAGCATCAATCCGAAATACAGTGATCTATCAGAGAACCTATAAATAGCCCGGCGGGGATTGCTTCGTCGCATTCTTTTGAAGCTCCTCGCAATGACTAAAAGCGATAAAATAAAGAGATGTCAACAGCAGATTTGAAAAACCGTCCGGCCAAGACCGGCCGCAACAGATACCTGCCTCTGGCGGTGATATTCCTGGTCGTCGTCCTGGCGGTCATCGGCGGCTCGGTCTACATGCGCTGGCGGCAGAACCGGCAGGCCGATCTCAAGCAGAGAAAGGCCCAGATCCGGATAGAGGTGCTTAACGGCACCAAGAAAAGCGGGCTGGCCCAGGAAGTGGCCCAGCAGCTGCGGGACAGCGGCTTCGACGTGGTGGACATCGCCAATGCCGAGAACGACAGCTTCCCGGAGACGGTGGTGGTGGACCGGGCCGACGACGGCCAGAGCAACGCCATTTTGGTGGCCAAAGAACTCAAATGCAAAAACATAATACCACAAATAGAACCAACATCATTATTGGAGGTTACAGTAATAATTGGCCAAGATCATCTTAAAGAAAAGAAAAAAGGCTTCCTCGGCATCAGTTTCTGATGTCTTGAAGAAGAAGCCCGCAGCAAGGTCCAAGATCAAACCCGGCACCGCCAAGGCCAAGAGCCTGGCCCGGGAAAAGCCGGCGGCGCCCAAAGCGAAAGCCCCGGCCAAGGCCCGGGTGGTCAGCCCCGGGCAGCAGCTGGCCCGGGAAATAGCCCAGCTGACCCTCAACCGGAAGGCTTTCGATGTGACGGTGCTGGACGTCAGGGGGCTTTCCACCGCCACCGACTTCTTCGTGATCGCCTCCGGCGCCACCGACATCCAGATCCGGGCCATCCGCCGGGCCATCGAGGAGGGTCTGCTTCCCAAGGGCATCAAGGCCCTGCATATCGAGGGCGAGAAGACGGCCTCCTGGCTGCTGATGGATTACGTGGACGTGGTGGTGCACATCATGCAGCCCCGGGTGCGCGACTATTACAACCTGGAAGCCCTATGGGGCGACGCGCCCAGCGAAGAGATAAAAGATTAGCTTTTACTGATAACCGCTGCCAGCCTTACTTCTTTGAGGCACTGATAAAGCGATCCAGTTATAAGTAAAGCACGAAAAGTCATTGCGAGTATACTTCCCTGATAAACAAATGAAGCAATCCATTTATCATGTTTGGCAAAAAATATTTTGTATATATTCTGGCCAGCAAGAAAAACGGGACTTTGTATGTCGGGGTTACAAACGATCTTAAGCGCAGGGTGGCCGAACACAGAAACGGAGTGATCCCTGGCTTTGCGAAAAGATATAAAACCTTTTTACTGGTTCATTTTGAAGCGTTTGATGAACCGAGATTTGCTATTGCTATGGAAAAGCAGTTGAAGGCCGGGTCACGGGCAAATAAAATAAGACTTGTAGAACGGGATAATCCCGATTGGCTCGATCTGTTTGAAAAGATATAATACAAAGTTGTTATTTGTGGATTGCTTCGTTAGCTATATAAAATCATTCTCGCAATGACAGAGGGACAATTTATTTATTATACCCAGAATAATATTTCACAAAGACAAAATAGATTGTTTCACAAGTAGGGCAATGATGTCGTTTCGCAATGACGAAAAAGAAAGTTTATGATAAAAGACTACCTGCGTAAAAATATTTCCCAAACCATCGAGCAGACTCTGGGACTAACGATCGATCCTTCCCAGATCGGGCTGGAGAAGCCCAAACAGGACGGCCACGGCGACTGGTCCACCAATATCGCCCTGAACCTGTCCAAAAGCCTGAAGGAGAACCCCCGGAAGCTGGCCGACCAGATCACGGCCTCCCTGAAGCTTGATCCCGAGCTGGTGTCCCAGACGGAGGTGGCCGGGCCGGGATTCATAAACTTCAAGCTGGCTTCGGGCTGGCTGTACAGCGAGCTGGTGACCCTGCTGGACAAGAAAAATTCCTTCGGCTGCTGTGATCACGGGAAAGGGGAAAAGGTTCAGGTGGAGTTCGTCTCGGTAAATCCCACCGGGCCGTTGCACGTGGGCCACGGGCGGGGAGCCTTCGTGGGCGATGCCATCGCCCGGCTTCTGCAGTGCGTGGGCTACCAGGTCCACCGGGAGTATTACATAAACGACGCCGGCAACCAGATAGACAAGCTGGGCCGCTCGGTGCTGGCCCGTTTGAACGAGCGGTGGGGTCGGCCCTTTGAATTTCCCGAGGGCGGCTACCAGGGCGAGTATCTAAAAGGTTTTGCCGACCAGCTGGATTCCGAACAGGGGGACCGGCTAAAAGCCCTTTCATCAGACGAACTGCTGGCAGAGGTCACCAGGATCTCACGGGACGGCATGCTGGAGAACCTGAAGCTGTCGTTAAAGGACCTGAAGGTGGAGTTCGATGAATGGTTTTCCGAGGTCGGCCTGGTGGAATCCGGGGCCATCAGTAGATCATTGGAAGAACTGAAGAAGAAGGGCTACCTCTACGAGCAGGATGGAGCGCAGTTCTTCAAGGCCAGCGAGTTCGGGGACGAGAAGGACCGGGTGGTGATCAAGTCCACAGGGGAACACACCTATTTTGCCGCCGACATCGCCTATCTGCTGAATAAGTTCGGCCGGGGCTTTAAAAGACTGATCTACGTCTGGGGGGCCGACCATCACGGCGACGTTCCCCGCATGAAGGGCGCGGCCCAGGCGCTGGGGCATGATCCCGATTCGCTGGAGTTCATCCTGATGCAGATGGTCCGCCTGATCGAGGAGGGCCGGGAGGTCAAGTTCTCCAAACGCAGCGGGGTGATAGTCACCCTGGATGAACTGCGGGACGAGGTGGGGCCGGACGTGATGCGGTATTTCTTTCTGATGCGGCGCAGCGAAAGCCAGTTCGATTTCGACCTGGACCTGGCCCGCAAGCACTCCGACGAGAACCCGGTCTTTTACGTTCAGTACGCCCACGCCCGGATCTGCAGCATCATCGACCACGCCCGGGAGAAGGGCATCAACCGGGCCAAGAGCGACCTGGCTCTGCTGAAGGAGAAGGAGGAGATCAACCTGATCAAGGCCCTGCTGGAATTTTCCGAGGTGGTGCTGGGGGCGGCCATGGCCCGGGAGCCGCACCGCCTGCCGACCTACCTGCAGGACCTGGCCGGGGTGTTCCATACTTTTTATCACCAGCACCGGGTGGTGACCGAAGACGCCGGACTGACCCAGGCCCGGCTTGACCTGTGCGACGCCGCCCGGATAGTGTTCGCCAACGGGTTGAGTCTGCTGGGGGTCAGCGCCCCGGAGAAGATGTGACCAGAATCCCAGCCCAAAGTTGACCTCACCCCTGCCCCTCTCCAAAGGCATTTGGAGAGGGAGGTTGTAATGAGTAAAAGCATTTATGGCAAGTACAAAGAATTTTGGTGTCAGCACCGGCCGCCGGATCAAGAACGAAAAACTAGAAATGGCCAAACAAATGCGGCGGGAGATGACCTATGCCGAGCGGTGTTTTTGGAACGGGGTCAGGGGCCGCAAACTGCATGGCTTGAAGTTCCGCCGCCAGCAGATCATAGACGGGTTTATAGCTGATTTCTATTGTAATGAGTTAAGGCTGATTGTTGAGATAGACGGCGGTGTTCATGAGACCCAGAAGGATTACGATAAACTGCGCGACAGGATAATCAGCCGGAATGAAATTAAAGTGATCCGGTTTTCCAACGAGTTAGTCGTAGACCAGTTTGATACTGTGGCCAGACGTATTGGTGAACTACGTCCTCCCTCGCCAGGTTTACCTGGAGAGAGCCTGCACCGAGATGGCCACAATAAATGACAAACGAAAGTGGGCAGGGGTGAGGTCGAAACCATGAGCTTAAAAACCAATTACATAGGCCACGACTCCCAGTACAAACGTTTCAAGGCCGAGGGAATGAACGGCTGGAACGACGAGGAGACCTGGCAGGCGTGGAAGACGGAAATACTTGCACTGATCGCTTCGGATGGTTTCCCGAAGTCTGGCAAAGTACTGGAGTTGGGATGCGGGGCCGGAGATGTGGCCCTGTTGTTTGCGGAAAAGGGATATCAGGTCTCGGGCATTGACATCGCTCCAACTGCCATCGAGTGGGCCAGGGAGAAAGCTATCAGGGCAGGCCTGAGAGCGGAGTTTGAAGTTGGTGACGTTACGAATTTGGGAAGATGGGAAAACGGGACGTTTGATATTGTGGTCGACGGGCATTGTCTGCATTGCATAATCGGGAAGGACAGGTCCGAGGTCCTGAAAGAAACATACCGGGTATTGAAACCGGGCGGGATATTCTATGTAAGCACCATGTGCGGGGAGCCCAAGGAACCGGAAGTGTTGAAGAATTATGATCCAGAATCACGTTGCATGGTATATAGTGGTGTGGCCGGAAGGTATTTCGGCAGGGCGGAGGATATCATCAAAGAGATAGAGAAAGCAGGGTTCAAGATCAGACGGCACGAAGTACGGGGAAATAACGATACGCAGGACGATTTGATCGTGCTTGCGATAAAACAATAATTCTTAAGTCATTTTTGGGGAGATAAAAATTGACCCAAAAGAACATTAAATGGATTTCTGAAGAAATGCCATTGTTGGTCGAAAAGGGCATAGTATCCGACCAGCAATCAAAGGCGATACTGGAACACTTCGCCCAACAGAACATTAAAAAACCCAACACCGCAATTGTGGCCTTCAGCATAATCGGTTCAACTTTGCTGGCAGCAGGCATAATTCTAATATTAGCGCATAACTGGTCTAATTTATCTCGGGCAATCAGGATATGTATTTCTTATCTTCCATTAGTTGTTTCACAAATAATTGGCTTTTGGGTAATCATCAAAAAGAGGGATTCAATCGCCTGGACAGAGGGAATTGCTGCCTTTGGATTTTTATCTATTGGCGCGACATTATCCCTTGTAAGCCAAACCTATCATATCCAAGGTGATTTCAGATCCTTTATATTTAATTGGATGTTACTTGGCTTTCCACTGGTATATTTATACCGGTCAACTACAGCAGCTGTTTTCTACATAGTGAGCCTAACTGCCTGGGCAATAGCAGAGAAAGTTGCACTCCATGGTTCATTAGGGTACTGGCCTTTGATCGCGTTGATAGTACCATACTATATAATGAGATTTAATAATGATATTCACAGTAAGATTGTAACAATAATTGGTTGGTTCCTTTCTATAAGTTTAATATTCGGCGTATTTTGGGCAATTAACGATATAACTGAGGGTTTTAAAGTAATTTCACTAATAGCGCTGTTTCTGGGTTTTCTTTCAATCGGGCTGTTGTATTTTAAAGACGAAGAATCGTTTTGGATGGTACCTTTTTCAAGGGTTGGATTACTTGGTTTGTCGGTAGTTTATGTGGTCTTGTCATATAGAGATGTCTGGAAGCACCTATCTTTTACGCAAAGACCTGAAGTAATGAATGCTGTTGGATTATTGAAAACAGGAAATATAACAATCTCGATATTATTGCCGATCTTATCAATAATTCTAATTTACAAATCAGTTAAAATAAAGAAATGGCCCATTCTATTGTACTCTATTGGCTTGCCAGTTGCCTTAATTGGTTTTACCTTATCAGACAATGATTTGGGCAGAGTTATAATTACATCAGGATTCAATTTGTATGTATTGCTTTGCGGTCTTTTGTATTTGATTCGAGGCATAAAATACAATTCAGGAAAATCAATGAATTATGGCTTTGTAATGATTGCAGCAATTGTAATACTCAGATTTTTTGATGCGGATCTAACTTTCATTGCACGGGGTTTAGTATTTATTGTACTAGGCATAAGTTTTCTTGGGGCAAATATCTACCTGGCCAAGAGAAAGGCGAGAATAAAATGAAAAACAAAATTTTTGTTGTTATTTTGACGATAGTGTCCATTGCGCAGCTATACATTCCCGCAACAATAATATTTAAAAGCGAGGCCATCCTTAAAAAAGGATCAAAATATCTTTTCAAGACCGCTCCGATAGATCCAACGGATGCATTCCGAGGCAAGTATGTCCAGCTTGCATTTGAAGCAGACAGTCTGATTGTTGAAGATTGGAGGAAAAATAATTATAATCGTATTCAATATTTAAACATTGTTAAAGATGACTTAGGATATGTCAAACTGACAGGGTTAGCAGAAAAAATACCAAGCGCCGGCGACTACATTAAAGTGAAAATCCGTTATATTGCTAATAGTGTAGCTTACTTCAATTATCCATTTGATAGATTTTACCTGGAAGAAGGAATGGCTGAAAAAGCGGAAGAATTATACAGGAAGGACAACATCAGTGGTAAGCAAGATAGTTACGCAGTAGTGAGAGTCCAGTCAGGTTCTGCACTGATCGAAGATCTTTGGATAGGCGGGAAACCAATCAAGGAATCGTTAAAAGAGAAATAAAGCCATGCGTTACAAAGATGCGGGCGTCAACATTGACGCCGGGACCGAATCGGTCCAAAGAATAAAAAAACTGGTCCGCTCCACCTTCACCAAGAATGTGCTGACCGACATCGGCGGGTTTGGGGCCCTGTTCGACGGCTCGCTGAAGGGCTACCGGGAGCCGGTGCTGGTCTCCTCCTGTGACGGGGTGGGCACCAAACTCAAAGTGGCCCTGATGGCCAACAAGCACGACACGGTGGGGCAGGACCTGGTCAACCACTGCGTCAACGATATATTGGTGCAGGGGGCCAGGCCGCTGTTCTTCCTGGACTACGCCGCCTTCGGCCGGCTGGACCCCAGGATCCTGGAGCAGGTGGTAAAGGGTTTTGCCAAGGCCTGCCAGGAGAACGGCTGTTCGCTGATCGGCGGGGAGACCGCCGAGATGCCCGGCATGTATGCCATCGGGGATTACGACCTGGCGGGGTTCATCGTGGGGGTGGTGGAGAAGAAGACGCTGATCACCGGGAGGAGCATCAAACCCGGCGACGTGGTGGTCGGACTGTCCACCAACGGTCTGCAGACCAACGGCTATTCGCTGGCCCGCAAGGTCCTTTTTGAAAAATGCAGATACCAGACCAACACTTATCTTCCGGAAATAAAATCCACCGTGGGAGAGGCCTTGCTCAAGGTTCATCCGTCCTTCCTGGGGCCTGTCTCTCCGCTGTTGGACAAGGACCTGATCAAGGGCATGTCCCATATCACCGGCGGGGGATTTTTGGACAACATCCCCCGGGTTCTGCCGGAGAAATGCGGAGTGGAGATATCCCTCGGCTCCTGGCCGGCCCTGCCGATATTCGAGCTTCTCCAGAAAAAGGGGAGAGTCCCGCAGGATGACATGTACCGGACGTTCAACATGGGGATCGGGTTTATTTTGATAGTGGCCGAGCGGGATGCCAACGAAACGTTAAAAATGTTGAAAAGGTTTAAAATGTTCAAGCCGTATGTGATCGGCCGGGTGGTAAAGGGAAACAAGAAAGTGAAGTTGGTGTAGCCCTAATTCGTTTACAGTATTCAAGGCAAAAACAATATCCGCTATCTGCAAAATTAGATGAAAGGGATAATACGTGAAGCATTGGCAGTTTGCTTTAATAAGCAGCATAGTAGGTATGCTTATAGTGTATTTTATAATGCCATACGTTGACAAAATAACCCAGAATCTAATGAAGATGATAATTAATAATGTTAAACCTATACGCATCCAATTTTTTGGGAATTTAAGAAAAAAGAAATTATTCAAGCCAAATATATTTATTATTGAATTGTTTGTTTTTATTTGTATATTTATAAGCATATTTTCATATATGAATCTGAAGGAACTTAAAACACGTACACAATTGGCACAAAGCAAGTATAACAGCAGCGATTCAATTGGGGTCTTTCTAAACAAATCATTGCCCAGTATGATGGATAGCTTATATGGAACAGCCACAAAGATTTTGGCTATAAATATTGTTCTGTTACTATTATTCATCTATCAAAGAGCCGTGGCGTTATTGCTTCTAACAATGCTAAACAACTTTAAAAATAAAAAACTAGAGTTACTTAAAACCGCTATTAGCGAAAAAGATTTCGTTGTGTTTGATTTTAAGTGGGGGTCAATTAATAGTTTCGACGACTATAATAATTTATGCGGAGAATTAGATATTTATATAAGTAAATTTCCAAATAATGAAACGCCCAGTGTTTAATATTTAATGCCCATGAAAATCCTCGTCAACGAAAAAGCCCAGGAAATAGCAACCGGTTCGCTGGTGTCCGATGCCGCCCGGCTTTACAAGGACAACGCCGATATCTTTATCCGCAACGGATTTCCTTGCGGCCAGGACATCAAACTGGAGGACGGCGACCGGTTGGTGCTGATCAAAAAGGGCGAGATGCCCAAGCGTGAGGAGCTGGAGCATCTCTTAATGGCCCGGCATACTCCCGGCGTCCACGAGCGGTTGAAGAACGCCACAGTGGGCATCGCTGGGTGCGGCGGGCTGGGATCCACCGCCGCTGTGGCCCTGGCCCGGGCGGGGATCGGCAAACTGATCATTGCCGATCATGATGTGGTGGAGCCGTCCAACCTAAACCGCCAGCAGTATTTTGTGGAGCACATCGGGAAACCCAAGGTGGAGGCTCTCAAGGAGATCATCCAAAAGGCCAATCCCTTCGCCGTGGTGGAGTGCCATCAGGTGAAAATAACCACGGCCAATGTGGCCGAGCTTTTCAGTACGGCAGGCGTTATCGTGGAGGCCTTCGACCTGGCCGACCAGAAGCTGATGCTGGCCGAGGCGGTCCAGAAACAAATGCCGAACAAACCGCTGGTGATCGGCAACGGCATGGCCGGCTGGGGCGACAACAATCTTTTGAAGACCAGAAAAGCGGGAAATATCCACATCTGCGGGGACGAGATCAGCGAGGCCGGGCCGGGCATGGGCCTGATGGCTCCCCGGGTGGGCATTGCCGCCTGCATGGAGGCCAACCAGGTGCTGGAGATACTGCTGGGGCCCGATCCCCGGATCCAAAGCTTCATAGAACAGGATAAGCAGAATATTTTGAATATAAAAAAAGCCAAAGGTGAGAGATGCTGAAGGTCAACGGGCAGGACCATCCCTGGCACCCTGGGCTGACCGTGGCCCGGCTGTTAAAGGAGAAGAATTACATATTCCACGCCATCATCGTCAGGGTCAACGATAAATATGTTCCCAGCGAGGAATACGACAAGACCGCCATCAACGACGGCGACGACATCCAGGCCATACATCTGATAACCGGCGGCTGATCGCATCATGCGCTCTTGGATGATCTTCATATTCATTTCCCTGGCCATACTGATATACGCCCTGGTCAATTTCTATATTTTCACCAAGGGATGGCAGTCATTGGATGGCGTCCGGCGGGAATGGCGGCTGGCCTACGCGATCGTCTTCATCACCTTGGCTTTGTCATTGATCGCCGGACGGTTTTTGGAGCGGGCCGGCAGTAATGCCTTCAATGATGTCCTGATCTGGATCGGCTCGTTCTGGCTGGCGGTGATGCTGTATGGGTTCCTGGCCTCGGCGTTGTCCGATGTCCTGGTTTTGGCGGCAAACCTGTTTAAGGTTAAGACACTCCAGTTTCTGCTGACCGGTACCGCCGGAAAATTGTGGACATTCATTGCTGTAGCCGGGCTGATATTGGTCATAACCGTTGCCGGATTTTTCAACGCCTGCAATGTCCGGGTCAAAAAGCTGAAACTGGACATACCTAAAAGTGCCGGACAGTTCAAACAGCTGAACATCACCATGGCCTCGGACATCCACCTGGGCACCATCATCGGCAACGGGCGGCTGGGAAGGCTGGTGGACAAGATCAACGCCACCGATCCGGACCTGGTCATTTTAGCCGGGGATATCGTGGACGAGGACATCGGTCCGGTGATCCGCCGGGACATGGGAAAGAAGCTCAAGGAAATAAAAGCCCGCTACGGGGTGATCGGCATCACCGGCAACCACGAGTATATCGGCGGGGTGAAAAAGGCGGGGGAATATCTGGAGGCCCACGGCATCAAAATGCTGCTGGACGACAAGGTGCAGATCGCCGATGCCCTGTGGATCGTGGGTCGCAAGGACCGCAGCGGCGCCCGGTTCGACGGAAGCCCCAGAAAACCGCTCAAGGATATTCTCTCCGGCAGCGATCAAAAATTGCCGGTGATCCTGCTGGACCATCAGCCGTTCGAACTGCAGGATGCCTCAGCCAACGGAATCGACCTTCAGCTGTCGGGCCACACCCATCACGGCCAGCTGTGGCCGTTGAATTTCATCACCAACCGGGTCTATGAAAAGAGCTGGGGATATCTAAAGAAAGCAAACACCCATTATTACATCTCCAGCGGGGTCGGCACCTGGGGTCCGCCGGTGCGGACCGGGAACCACCCGGAGATCATCAGCATTAAAATAAATTTCACCAAATAATAAATCGGGGATTTTTCAGACAGATGTTATCAGACCAATTCGGCAGAAAAGTGAACTACCTCCGGGTGTCGGTCACCGACCGCTGTAACCTGCGTTGCCGCTACTGCATCCCGGCGGAAGGAGTGTCATTAAAGAAGCACGAAGACCTGCTGAGCTTCGAGGAGATAGAGACCATCGTCCGGGCGGGGGTGGGACTGGGCATCAACAAGGTCAGGCTGACCGGTGGCGAGCCTCTGTTGCGCAAGGGTTTTTCGGAGCTGGTGAAAAAACTGGCGGCCATCGAGGGTCTCGAGGACCTGGCCCTGACCACCAACGGCATTTTACTTGGAGCCATGGCCTGGGAACTGAAGAAGACCGGCATCAAGAGGGTCAACGTCAGCCTGGACACCTTAAGGCCCGAACGTTTCAATCGGATGACCGGCAGCGACCAGTGGCAGCAGGCCAAGGAGGGGTTCGAGACGGTCCTGGCGGCAGGGTTCGAACAGGTCAAGCTGAATGTGGTGGTCATCGCCGGCTACAACGACGACGAGATCGATGATTTCGTGGAATATATCATGGTTAAAAAGGCACAACTCAGGTTCATAGAATTCATGCCGGTGGGAAACCATCACTGGAAAAATGAAATGGTGCTGCCCTCCAAGGGGATCATCGAAAGGATCAACCAGAAGCACCATATCGTATCATTGCCGCCTCTGAAAAATTCGATCGTCGAGGAATATCAGATAGTAGGCAGCCCGGCCACGGTGGGATTCATTTCCCCCATGTCTCATTCCTTCTGCCACGGCTGCAATCGCCTGCGTTTGACCGCGGACGGCTTCCTGAAACCCTGCCTGGCCTCCAAATATGAGGTCAATATCAAGGTCCCGGTAAGGGCCGGGCACGCCGGAAACGAACTGCGGCGGGTGTTCTACGAGGCCATGAGATTGAAGCCCAAGGCCCACAAGATGGACCAGGGGTTCTCGGACAATACCCGCCATATGGCCGAGGTGGGAGGGTGATTTTGAAAAGCAAAAATAAAAAATTAAATATTAAAAACAAACGGAGCTTGTCGCATATCGACAAAAAAGGCCAGGCCAAGATGGTGGATGTCACCAAAAAAGTTAAGACCCAGCGGACGGCCGTGGCCTCCGGCCGGGTGAAGATGAAGCCGGCCACATTGGACCTGATCGCAAAAAACAAATTGACCAAGGGCGATGTGCTGGGCGTGGCCCGGATCGCCGGCATTCAGGCGGCCAAGAGGACCCATGAGCTGATCCCGCTCTGCCACCCGCTGGCTTTGACCCAGGTGGACGTGGAATGCAAATTGGACAGGAAAAGGTCAATAGTCGAAGTGACCAGCACCGTGCGCTGCGCCGACCGCACCGGGGTGGAGATGGAGGCCCTGACCGCGGCGGCGGTGGCCTGCCTGACCATCTACGACATGGCCAAGGCGGCGGACAAGGGGATGGTGATCTCGGAGATCAAACTGCTGGTGAAACGGGGAGGGAAGAGTGGGGATTGGAAGATATGAAAGTCCCCTCTGGGCAAGAGGGGATTTAGGGGTGTGTTCATGAAAATCTACTACAATGCCAAACTAAAAGAGAAAGCCCGCCAGCTGCGGAATAACAGCACTAAAGCAGAGATCCGGCTTTGGCAGCATCTCAGAGGCAAAAAGGTAATGGGCTATGATTTTCACCGGCAAAAGCCGATAGGCAATTATATTGCCGATTTTTTCTGTCCCAAATTGAATTTAGCAATAGAGGTTGACGGATACACCCATAGTTTTGAAGAGGTCGTTAAGAAGGATCATAAAAAACAGGGCTATCTTGAGGATCTGGGTCTAACAGTTATGCGTTTTAAGGATGAAGAGGTTTTTTATGATATCGATTCGGTGTTGAATGGGATCAAGCAGTACATAATTGGACACACCCCTCGTTCCCCTCTTTGTAGAGGGGAGGAACACACCCCTAACCCCTCTTATTAGAGGGGAATAGAAAGCATATGGGCAAAATAATTTCCATAAATATCAGCACCCATAAAGGGCAGAAGAAACATCAGATTGATTTCGCTGTCCTGAAAGAGAACCACGGGATAGAGGGCGATGCCCATGCCGGGGACTGGCACCGCCAGGTGAGCCTTTTGGCACAGGAGAGCGTGGATAAGATGCGGGGCAAGGGAGTGGAACTGCATCCCGGGGATTTTGCCGAGAACCTGACGGTGGAGAATATTGAACTAAGTAATTTGAAAATTGGACAAAGATTGAAAATCGGTTCGGAGGTAATTTTGGTGATAACCCAAATAGGCAAGGAGTGCCATAACGACTGCGCTATAAAACAGCAGGTGGGCGATTGCGTGATGCCGCGGGAGGGCGTGTTTGCCAGGGTGATAAAAGGCGGGGAGATCAAAACAGGCAACCAAATCAATTTTGAAATTTAAAATGCAAAATTTAAAATTTAAAACAGCTATACTTACCATCAGCGATAAAGGCGCAGCCGGACAGCGGGAGGACCTTTCCGGCCCGGCCATCAAAGAAATGCTGTCCAGCCTGGATGCCGAGATCGTGGCCGCCGAGATCATTCCCGATGAAAGAATACTGATCTCCGAAAGGTTGATGCACTACGCCGACAAGGCCTGCTGCGATCTGGTGCTGACCACCGGGGGCACCGGCTTTTCGCCCCGTGATGTCACTCCCGAGGCCACCCGGGAGGTGATCGACCGCCTGGTGCCGGGAATTCCCGAGGCCATGCGGGCGGCCGGTCTGTCCCAGACCCCGATGGCCATGATCTCCCGGGCGGCGGCCGGCATCCGGGGCCGGACCCTGATCATCAACCTTCCCGGCAGCGTCAAGGCGGTGAAAGAGAACCTGGAGGTGATCCTGCCGGTGCTGCCCCACGCCATCGAGATCCTGCGGGGCGATGCAGGCGAGTGCGGGCGGAACTAAAATGAAAAAATGGAAGAGTTGGCCCTTTTGGTTACGTGGAATTGTAGTAGCTGAAATATTATACATTTTATTTTTTGCCACAACTATTTTTATTGATAGTAAGTATCCGTGTGGCGATCCGGTTACAATTATACCTATGGCCATTGGGGTCATAATAGCAAGTATTTTATCGATAAGTTCAAGTAGCAATATATTTGCATTTAGCGCGCTGTTTTTTAATTTAATCATTTGTGGTCTTTTGGGTGCATTGATAGGTAAGTTTGTTTGGAAAACAAGAAATGTGAAAAGAGGCTGGAAGAACTGGCCTTATTGGGTCAAGGGGGCGGTATTATTCAATATAATATTTTTAATTGTTTTCATCTTGTTATTACTAATAGAATCAATATTCAAATTGGATTCTCCCATTGTTTTTTGGCCTGCAATGCCAGGATTGATGTTCTTAAACTTATTTAAACTCATGGGTTTCAATGTTGGTGTGAACTCTGCAGTACTTATATTATCCAGTTGTTTCATAATGTACGGGCTCATTGGCGCTTTGTTTGGTCTATTTGTAGGGATAAGAAGAAGCGATAAATAATTAATATGTTTCAAAGGCATCAAATGGTCATGTATAAAAAAGCAGTAATAATATTTATTTTGTTATTTATGTGTGGTCAAGTATTTGCATCAGACGGACCTCTTGGTAATATCACAATTAATTATTCTTTCAACCATGCAAATAATTATCGTTTAGCTCTAAATATAGAGCCATTAGCGAGTGTATACTATCCAAGCAGGAGGCATTCATACGAAATAGCACCTACAACCTTCAGCATAATAAGTGATTATTATACACATAAAAACTATTTGTCAATGAATGCGTTATTAACTGTAGGGATGATTTACACGCTCAGGAAAAACGAAAAAATATTTTTTGCCTTGTTATTAACCCAGTGTGTGCCCAATGTTAAATATAATTTTAACATAATAGTTGACAGGTTATATCTACTCGCCGGACAAAATACAGACTACTATTTATTTTATAAAAAATCAGTAATACACACAGAAAGCTTGGTGGGGTTTAAATATAAAACAAAATACTATCATAATCTTTTTCTTGAATCAAAGATTATTGTCTATGCTGACTGCAGGGTGCCATGGACAAGGGGCTATTTGGCAGATCGCAAACCATATTTCAACGTGGGGATAGGACTTGGTTACTGATCCTTCTCGATTTGCTGGTGTTACTTAGAAAGATATCCATGAGTATTCCTGAATAAATAATTCAGCAGTAATTATTACTTCGGCGAATAAATAGCGCAATGTGTCATTCCCTCGAAAGAGGGAATCCAGTCCTGGATGCCCGTTCCCCGATCTGTGTCGAGGACAAGTTTCACGGGCATGACAACAAGGACGTTCGAAAAATGGATAAGGATTATTGATCTATTTAATTGCCAGAGTAATAATTTACAAATGACGGAAATATGGCCATATGCGGTGGATGCGGCAATAATTCAAGCGACAAGTAATAAAATCGGAATATAAATTACGAGGTGATCCCATGGCCATGGATAAAAACACTTCCCAGCATAACCGCTGTTCCTTCTGCGGACGGGCCTCCAGCGAGGTGGCGCATCTGATAGACGGCCGGGAGGCCGCCATCTGCGGGGATTGCGCCATCATCTGCAGCGACATCCTGAGCAAGGAGAAAAAGATCAACGGCTTCCTGACCAAGGAAGAGCTGCCCATCCCGGTGGATATCAAGGCGGTGCTGGATGAATATGTCATCGGCCAGGACCGGGCCAAGAAGGCCCTGGCGGTGGCGGTCTACAACCACTACAAGAGGATCCTGTGCGCCGGAACCAACCCCGAGGTGGAGCTGGACAAGAGCAACATCCTGGTGATCGGGCCCACCGGCACCGGAAAGACCATGCTGGCCCAGACCATGGCCCGCCTGCTGAAGGTACCGTTCGCCATCGCCGACGCCACCACCCTGACCGAGGCCGGATACGTGGGCGAGGACGTGGAGAATATCCTGGTGCGGCTGCTGCAGTCCGCCAACTACGACCTGAAGAAGACCGAGATCGGCATCGTCTACATCGACGAGATAGACAAGATCACCCGCAAGTCAGAGGGGCCGTCCATCACCCGGGACGTCTCCGGCGAGGGGGTCCAGCAGGCCCTGCTCAAGATTCTGGAGGGCACCCTGGCCCATGTGCCGCCCCAGGGCGGCCGAAAGCACCCCGAGCAGCCGCTGGTGCCGGTGAACACCAAGAACATCCTGTTCGTCTGCGGCGGGACCTTCGACGGACTGGAGAAGATCATCAGCTCCCGGATCGGGACCAAGAGCCTGGGCTTCGGGGCCGAGCTGCGGGAGAAGGGCAAGTCCCCCATCGGCGAGGTGCTGGCCAGGGTCCAGCCGGACGACCTGCTGAAGTTCGGGCTGATACCGGAGCTGATCGGGCGCCTGCCGGTGATCTGCACATTGAACGATCTGGACAAGGACTCCATGATAGAGATCCTGACCAAGCCCAAGAACGCGCTGGTCAAACAGTACCAGACCTACTTCAGCCTGGAGGGAGTGGAGCTGGAGTTCCTGCCCGAGGCCCTGGAGGCGGTGTCCGAGGAGGCCCTGAAGCGCAACACCGGGGCCCGGGGCTTGCGCGCGGTGCTGGAAGGGACCATGCTGGATATCATGTACCAGCTGCCCTCCAACAAGAACATCGCCAAGTGCATCATCGGGCGGGAGGTGGTGGTGGGCAAACAACAGCCGCGCTACATCATGAAGGACGAGCAGGAGGCGGCCGCCTGATCCGGGACGGGTTTGACAGGATTTACAGGAAGATCAAGATTTTTTATAATAGCATTCATAACATTTAACCAAATGGGGAACTTAGTAAATCATGTTAATCCTGTCCAATTTGCTTGCGGGCTGAATCGCTTTTGAAACCTCATACAAAGGAATATATAATGAAAAAGAACACCGTGGTCATCGGGGCCCAATGGGGCGACGAGGGCAAGGGGAAGATCGTCGATCTGCTGGCCCGCCAGGCCGATGCGGTGGCTAGGTTTCAGGGCGGGGCCAATGCTGGACATACCGTCAAAGCGAACGGCCGAGAATTTGTGCTACACCTGCTGCCGTCGGGCATCGTCCATCCCAAAAAGCTGTGCTTCATCGGGAACGGGGTGGTGCTGGACCCCCAGAGCCTGATGGAGGAGATCGCCCAGGTCCGGTCCCAGGGGATCAAGGTCGAAGGCCGGCTGAAGATCAGCCCGCTGTGCAACCTGACCATGTCCTACCATAAGATGCTGGACAAGGCCCGGGAATCCAAAGCTACCAGGGCCATCGGCACCACCGGCCGCGGCATCGGGCCCAGCTATATCGACAAGGTGGGCCGGCTGGGCATCAGGGTGGGGGATCTTCTGCAGTTCGATGTTTTCGCCCAGAAACTGAAGGAGAGCCTCAAGGAAAAAAATTTCCTGCTCAAGAATTATTACAAGGTCTCTCCGGCATCCCATGATGCCATCATCAGGGAATATCGCAAGTATCCCGCCCTGCTTAAACCATATATGGCCGACGTTTCGCTGATGCTGAACCAGCTGATTGCCTCCGGCAAAAAAGTGCTGTTCGAAGGGGCCCAGGGCACTTTTCTGGATATTGATTTCGGAACCTATCCCTTCGTCACTTCTTCCTCCACTATCTCCGGCGGAGCCTGCACCGGGCTGGGCATCGGCCCGTCAGGTATCGGCAGCGTCCTTCTGGTGGCCAAGGCCTACACCACCAGGGTGGGCAACGGGCCGTTCCCGGCCGAGTTCGATCCACAGATGGCGGATTTCATCCGGCGGAAGGCCGGCGACGAGTTCGGCCGGACTACCGGGCGCCCCCGGCGCTGCGGGTGGCTCGATGCGGTGATGGTCAAACGGGCGGTCCAGTTGAACGGGGCGGACCAGCTGGCGGTGACCAAGCTGGACGTGCTGGACGGGATCAAGCAGATCAAGATAGCGGTCTCCTACGGGATCAAGGGCGGGGGCTATCCCTGGACCACCGAGGAGCTGGCCGGCTGCCGGGTCAGGTACATCACCCTGCCGGGCTGGGACCAGCCCACCGGGGGGATCCGCAGCTACGCCAAACTGCCGGCCAACGCCAAGAAATACCTACAGACCATCGAAAAGCTCACCGGGGTCAAGGTTTCCATCGTGTCGGTGGGGCCGGACCGAGAGGCCACCATCTTCAGGGGATAAGGTTTTGATTGAATTCGCTTGACCTGAGGGGATTTTTATTGTAAAATCAACAAATTCCATTAAAAAGCACGACAGTTTTACTCAAGAGCCAGTAGCTCAGCCGGCAGAGCACCGCCCTTTTAAGGCGGGAGTCATGGGTTCGATTCCCATCTGGCTCACCACTTCGATCATTAATAATTTCTATATGGAGGTGAAAATGGCGCCTCAGGATGTTTTGAAAAAAGTAGTCCTATTCAAATACCTTTCGCCGGCCGAGCTGGAATCGCTGGAGAGCAAGCTGGAGAAGCGGAAGGTTGCCAAGGACACGGCGATATTCCAGGAGGGAACCGCCGGCAACGAGATGTACCTGATCACCAGCGGCGAGGTGGAGATCAGCATCAAGCGCAACGATTCCAAGCTGGTGCTGGCCGAGCTGGGGGAGAGCTCTTTCTTCGGGGAGATGGCCCTGATAACCGACAAGCCCCGCACCGCCACCGCCACCGCCGCCATCGACAGCGAGATATATACCCTCTCCAAGGAGGAGTTCCAGAGGCTCCTGATGAAGGAGCCCCAGCTCTCGGCCCGGATGCTGCTGGCCATCTCCGAAATATTGTGCGACCGGATCCAGTCCACCAACGAGAACCTGGAGACCTACTTCCTGATCAATCGGGCGATAGTGGACAACGAGCAGTTCCGGCGGCTGTACATCCACAGCCATGTAAAATAAATCAATTATTTTCAATATGTCCCCATCGACTAGTGGTTAGGTCACCACTCTTTCAAGGTGGCGGCACGGGTTCGAATCCCGTTGGGGACGCCATGTTGTTTGCACCGCGCCGCCACCTTGAGTTGATGAGGGCGGCACCCCGATAGGATCGGGGTTGGGGACGCCATGTTGTTTGCACC